>JAVVGG010000009.1:0-24507 GCA_032249275.1 Desulfurococcales archaeon | reverse complement strand
AACCCCCGCCCTTTCAAGGCGGGGAGGAGGTCAGAAGTCTTGGTGAGTGGTGAACGCTTGCTAGTATTTCCACTATACGCGTTTCGTCACCAATTATTGTCCCCATCCTTGGGATTTTAGCATGTATTATCTTATATATCTTCGATAGATCTTAGAAGGGTTACTTCCACCTCATCTCCCTCATCATATCCTTCTCTATTCTCTGGAACAACTAGGATTCCGTTGCCTTTTACCAGGGTGCTTAGTATTCCGCTTCCTGTAAGTGCTAGGGGATCTATATAGATCTTTCCATCTCTGCCTCTATATACCCTAACCCTCACATAGGATCTAGTGTTAACCGGTGTTGATATCCTCCTGGTGAGTATACCCTTGATAACTGGTCTCGGCTCCTCTCTACCACCGACCATGTAAAGTAGAACTGGCTTTGCCAGGGCCTCAAAACCTGTTATAGCTGCTACTGGGAAGCCGCTTAGCATTATCACAGGCTTACCCCTGATAATAGCTATGCTTGTGGGTCTCCCAGGCCTTATAGCGACTCCGTGGACCATATATTCTGGCTCAAGCCTCTTCACAGCCTCCACAGTATTATCAGAGGATCCCACAGATGCTCCTCCTATAGTGATCACAGCATCTCCCAGCTCTAGAGCCTTTGAAACTGCTCTATATATCTCCTCTCTATCATCTGGGACTATCCCCATATACTCGACATCGAACCCTAGTTGCCTGGCAAGCCCCTCTATGGCGAATCTAGTGCTGTTGATTACAAGGCCTTTATCTGCTAGATCTTCGAAGCTAGCGTTATCAACCTCAACAAGCTCGTTTCCCGTGCATATCAATGTTATTAACGGCCTATAAACACGGATCCTTGAGATCCCTATCGAGGCTATAACCCCTAGATCCCATGGGGCGAGTCTAGCACCTCTAGCAAGGATCTTCTCCCCAGCTCTCACATCCTCGCCTCTTCTAGATACGTTACCCATAGGAGGTACGGGTCTATAGATCTCTACAGCATCTCTATCGATTCTCTTCGTATGCTCATACATAACAACAGCATCAGCACCCCTCGGTAGGGGGGCTCCTGTCTGGATCTCGTATGTCTCGCCCTCACCTAGATCTTGGTTCACTTTCGAGCCGATCCTTATCACCCCCTTAACCCTTAGGATCGCGGGGGTATTTGGGGAGGCTCCAAATGTATCTCTACTCCTAACCGCATAGCCATCCACAACAGCTCTATCGAATGGAGGCACATCAACTGGTGACACTATATCCTCTGCCAGATATCTCCCCAGAGCCTCCGATAGGCTTGAGAGAACTATTCTAGGTGTGTGGGTAATCCTCTTGATAGCCTCTCTAGCAGCATCATCTACATTTGCAAGCTCTTTAAAGCCCTTTATATCCATGGGCTTCCTCAGCTAGATATCGCTGCCAGGGCTATTATGTGTGCTTCTATACCCCTCTATCCTCTTTACATGTGTAAGAGGTGTTAACCCACGCACCTTCTCACCCCTCCTGAAGTTAACCACGAGGGTTACACCAAGGGTTATAGCGGCTGTTATACCACTATATAGAGGGCCTCTCATCGAGATCGCGATCGGTATCCCAGCCCTAGCTATGGCTATGATCATGTCCGATGAGGCTCTCCCAGTAGTTATCACCACAGATCTATCGAATCTAAAGCCTTTCACAGCCCCAGCACCTATTATCTTTAAAATCGATGAGTGTCTACTACTATCATGTACTATTATTGCTCTACTCTCCTCCACATTGTATAGCCCGCTTGTATGGGATGCTATCCCCATAGATACTGATGAGGTCTTTAGATTGAAGTCGGAGAATATGTCTAGCAGAGTCTTCCACGGTACCCTGTATTTGGAGGAAACATATACCCCCTTTTCAGCTAGTATTGAGCAGTCCTCAATATAGATCTTGCGGATCTCAACATCCCTCTTCAGCTTAACATCTATTTTCTTCCCCTTAGGATTGATCTCTATTCCCTCTATATCTTCTATAGATGATATTATGCCATCCCTTATTAGGCTGCCTATCACAGCATATTCAACCCCTGAGGGCATTGTGAAGAGTGTCGTGTAGTGCTTATCATTAACAAATACCTCGAACCTTTCGTCAACAGCTATAAGAATGTCCATATAGCTATCCACACTCGGCTCTATCTCATAGTAGCTGATCCCGTAAATACCCATAACCATCTTATCACCACATTTATGGCTTGCCCACAGTCTTGTCAAAAAGAAATCATGGTTTGTTGAAAGGAAATTGTTATTCACCTGGAGTTTCTATCTCTCCTCGCACAGCTCTAGATCTTATATATCTTGGCATGTGCTTCTCAGCCCATTTCAAGGCAACTCTGCCATTTGTGAACATTGCTTTTAGTATCGTTATGTTAGCTGGATGTGCGACCGCGAAGATGTGGGCTAGCGTGAATAGTATGCTTAGATAGAAGCCTATGTCGTGAAGCAGGAGCATAATCCTATGCTGATCTGGAGTTAGATTTAGATAGATCATGGCAGCGCCGCTGCCTCCCACCAGGATAAACGCTACTATTAGCACTATGGTTAGGTATGAAACGAGGACATTGTGTCTCTCTAGATTTTCCTCCACATCCTTTGGCAGGGGCTTGCCGAGGACATAGTGGTTTAGCAGTGCTATAGCCTCTCTTATCTGCTGTTTTATAGGCTTCTTAAGAGGTTCGAAGGCAAGGATCTTCCTAGTTACAACCAGGTATATACCGTATACTATTAATAACGCCCCCCACAGAGGACCTGTGAATCTATGGATAGCCCTTGCAACCTCAACCCCTATAGTTACAGCCCCTGTCTCCTGGCTAAGCCCCACCATTGGTGCTAGGGGAACACCTATTGGATATACTACCCATGCAAATAACTCTATTGAGAGGAAAACAAGTCCGGTAAGAACTAATAGTGTGAAGAATATTAGCTGCAGGGTATGGGCTATCCTGGTCCCCATACTGAGGATCTCTATCTCCTTCTCCTCCCCCAAACCAGCCACCCGCCAGATCCAGCTATGTTATCTCCCTCCTCCCCCGCCCTTTCCATTACCTCCACTACCCTTTCCAGATTTCTTAGAGCCTCTGATCCTTCTAATCCTGTCCATACGCCAGGCAACAACGCCTAAGGCGAAGACAGCTGCCGATATAATGCCGAGGCCCGGTATGCTTATCGATTTCAGAGCCTCTCTAAGGGATTCAGTCTGAACCACAGCCTTCTCCGGAAACTGCTTGGGGAATACCTTAGAGGCCTTGTCGCTTGAGAGGGCGAATATCCATCTAACCCTCCCACCAACATAGCTATCGACATCGAGGCCATAGACCTTCTTTCCAGATGCCTCCATCTCCCTAGCCATCTTCACAGCATTCTCCATAGATGTGAATGTAAACACATTGGCCGGGCATACCTCGACACACGCCGGCGCCTTTCCATTCTGTATCCTGTCAACGCAGAATGTACACTTATAGTACTTCCCATCAGAGCCCCTCTTTGGAACATCATATGGACATGCATCCGCGCAGTATCCACAGCCTATGCACTCGCTGGCCTCTATAACCACGGCACCCTCAGGACTCACCTTTATAGCCCCCACAGGACATGCCCTAGCACATGGTGCAGCTGCGCAGTGAAGACAGTTATATGGTATGGGAACCATCTCCACCGCATCTGTTATCCTAATCGCTGCGCCTTCAAAACTTATCACCTTCTCCCTCGTAATCTCGTGGAACATCACCACCTTCCAGGCATTAGCCATGAGACCCTGTGGATTTGTGAATGTAGGGCTAAAGCTGGTCTGGGGAGGTGCTCTCCCATTCCATGTCTGGCACGCTACCTGGCATGCTCTGCAGCCTATGCAGCTATCTATATTGACCAGCACAGCTATACCACTATCCTTGCTGGGGAACTCCATCTTAACCATCTACCATCACCCCACCCTCCTTACAAAACCGATCCACGCCTTAGACTCCTGTATAGTTGTAACCACATCTCCTACATCTGGGTTGAGGAAGTTAGCCTGAGGCCCTGTGGTTCTTCCCTGGAAGCTGAAGGCCCATATCAGGTTAACCACCGGCAGATCCCTGTTATTAACCCTAACAACAGCCTCCCCCTTGGTCACAAAGGCCTTCAGCCTTATAGTCCCCCTAGCAGTGGCTATCTCAACATAGTCGCCTGGCTTTATACCTAGCTTTGATGCAAGGGGCTCCGGTATATATGCGAATGGCTCCGGCACAAGCTGTGAGAGCAAGGGCAGGTTCCTAGTCATAGCCCCGCTATGGAACATCTCAGTAAGCCTATTTGTTGTTAACACCACAAGCTCGCCTCTTTCCTTCAACTCACTCGGCACCAGGGCTAGTCCTACGGGCTTTCCAGCTGTGATATCGGGTTGTTCCTTGAGGACCATGAGGTTATATGGGTTAACCCAAGCTATCGTTGGGTATTTTATAGCTAACTCGGGATCCGGCGACTCAGCTGGCTCCGTGTGTATTGGGTAGCTGAAGTTATAGCCCGCATACCAGCCCTTCATATCATCTATAACCTTTAGCACGGCCTGCTTCATACTGCCAGTCTGACTATAGTACTGCTGAAGCTTAGACCTAAACTGCTCGTAGAGAGGCTTATACTTAGCCCAGCTATCGCCTGGGAAGAATGGTCTCTTAACAGCTGCCTTCATACTAGCTGTCTGCTCATCCCAGTAGAGGGTGTCGTTGGCCCATAGATACCTCATACCTGTGAGGGCTACAAACTCCAGGAACGATAGCATCTTCACAGCACCATCCTGGGCTGTGACAAAGCTCCTAGCCGGGAACTCTAGCTGCCCAGTTCTTATGAACTTCATAATATTAGCTCCTCCCCATAGATCTGAGATCCCGCTGAGCCTCCTCTTAAAGGCCCTAGGCTCCCAGAAGCTATGACCGGGTATGAATGCTGGTCTATACTCGCCCGTATACTCATCGATCCACTCACCGGTCTCTCCAGTCGCAACCCACTCCTTGCCGGCAGCTGTGAATCTATAGCTGGTTCCGAGGACAGCTACTAGGGAGTCGTAGTTATAGAGGAACCTTACATTCTGAGGCCATGACCAGCCCCAGTTCTTATACACCCCGAAGGCCTTGCTAAAGAGACCGTCTATCTCGCCCTCCTTTCTCAGCGTCGAGTTCCTCCTCATGGTTGTGAATTCATCTCTAACGGGGTTGTAGATCCCATCATATATAAGTGCCGAGTAGCTTATCTCCTTATTTATGATCCTAGGATTCACCTCAGCCTCTATGGGCCCTATCGGCGTTGCATTCCCCGTGCCCCCAGCATAGTTCCAAGATGCCCTTGGATCTATGATCCTCTCATATACATCTACAACCCTACCTCCTACCCTGAACTTTACCTTTTCAATGCCCTTGCCGTAAACCATGCTCGGCAGCTTTATAGCCCCGGCTCTATATAGGTAGTCAAAGAGCTTGACAACTATCCAGTAGTCGGGTCTAGAGATTCCTTTAGGCTCTAAAGCCTTGTAGCTCCACTGTATAACCCTGTTACCATCTGTCCTAGTACCCTCCTTCTCGGCGAAAGCCGCTGCTGGTAGGAGCACGTCTGCAAACCAAGCTGTCTCTGTCTCGAATATGTCGCTGACCACAAGGAGATCTAGAGATGCCAGGGCAGCCCATATGATCTTAGCATTGGGGTTGGTAACAGCTGGGTTCTCTCCAAACACAAGGGCAGCTCTTATCTCTTTATTCAGAGCCCTCCTCGGAAAGACAACCTCAGTACTGCCTGTTCCAAAGTGGAAGTCGCATATAACAGTGCCGTTGACGGGATCATCTTCGGGATCTGTTCCACAGAATAGACCCCAGAGAAGCTCAAACCTTCTCCACCCATAGAACTTGAACACCTGGAGAACCTTGTTAAGATCTGCCTGCCCCTTCTTAGCACTAGCCTGTAGAGCTGGGAAGGATTTTAAAGCCCATTCAGGAACCTCCCAGTTCCAGGCGTCGGGCATCCCCTGGAGCTTCCAGTCTTGGTAGAGCCTCACCTCGGCAGCGCTTGTTGGGTGTCCATGATAGCCTGGCAGAGCCTCTATCCCCGATCCCTGGACATCGTTTGCCCCCTGCACGTTGCTGTGCCCTCTGAATGGATGAGTGCCCCCTCCTGGGAAGCCCACGTTGCCTAGTAGGAGTTGCACTATCGCCGCGGCTCTTATAATGTTTATTGTGGCGTTGGTATGCTGTGTGAAGCCCATGGCCCACTGTATTATGCCATGCTTCTTATGGTTCGTAACTACTCCGCTCCTCTCAACATAGATCCTAGCAACAGTTCTCAGAAGGTCTACCGGCACACCCGAGATCCTTGAGACCTCCTCGGCGTTATACTGCGATACGAGATCCTTCAGCTCGTTTAGATCATCCTGAGTTATGTTCCACCTACTCATGAGCCTCTTAAACTCGTCAAGCTGATCTATAGGTGGATTTCTCTCGAAGAATGCATAGTATAGGATATAGAGGAGTATCGCTGTATCTGAACCAGATCTGAATGGAACCCATATGTCAGAAACCATCGCTGTTCTAGAGAGCCTTGGATCGAAGGTTATGAAGATGGTCCCCCTCTCCCTCTTACCCTTCCAGAAGTACCAGAATGAAAGCGGGTGATTCTCGGCGGGGCTTGAGAAGAAGAGAACCACATCAGCTAGAGCTACATCCTCTACACTAGCAGTCTCAGCACCCCAGCCATATGTGACGCCCAGGCTAGTCACTGTCGAGCTGTGGCACTTTCTAAACTGAGAATCCATGTTAGCTGTTCCTAAGAAGACTGCTAGCTTCTTTGTAAGGAATGCCTCTTCATTGAGAAGTATCGATGACCCTATTACCTGAACAGGAAGATATGATCCTATATAGTAGTAGCCGTCCTTCTGCTTAGGAGCCCCAGTCTTAGATCTCCAGTCCTCTAGAATAGCGGTTAGCTTCTCAGCAATATATCTGAATGCCTCGTCCCACGAAACAATCTTCCACCTAGGCGGATACTTCTTCACCACCGCTACAAGCTCATCCCAGCTTTTAGCACTCAGTATCTCCTCAACAGGCGGTTTCGGACCTGTCCTTATCATTGGATATAGAACTCTTAGATCGTTATCCACCAGCTGGAACGCCGCGTCGCCCTTAGGACAAAGAGCTCCCCAGTTAATATATGAATCTGGAGAACCCGATGTCCATATTATCTTATCACCCACCGTGTAGAAGTCAATGCTACAGCCCATAGAGCAGTAGGGACATATGGTCGGCGTTACCTTAGCCCTTATAACATCCGTCTTACCCCCTATCTCCCCGAGAGACCATCTAGCCTTCCAAGCCTTATAGGGGACCGGAGACTGGGCATCAACTATAGATGTAGCTGATAACGCCAAAGCAGCCGAGGCTATCGAGGCTAGCTTGAGAAAAGCCCTCCTAGATCTATCGACACCTCCGTCCCCACCCATTCCCTCACCCCGGAGGGCAGGATGAACATTCATCGCTTGGGGGCTTCCTATCCTCTGGTGATAGGATTATAGCGGCTGGCCTTCCTTTATCCCTCCTGCCCATGAGCTTCTTAAGAGTCAGGCAGGTGTAATCCTCAGTCTCCTCATGAATACTTGTTAGTCCATCTATGAACTCCGGAAGGAGAGCATATTCATTCATCAGATGTCTCTTAAGTCCTCAACCCTCTTCTGATAATCACTTGACAGTTTAACCACCACACAATATTTCTAAACAGCCTTATAAACTAGTAAGCTTAAATATACATTCATCTATATATGTTTTTAATTCAAATTAATTTAAATAAATCTAAATTATATTTATCGACTCACGTGAGACCGCTAAACATGCTCTCTAGAAGCATCCTTCCAACATATCTCTCAAAAATATTGTTGGAGTCCTCCAGAGCATATGCCGCAAACATGTAGACGCCTTTACTCAGATATAGTCTCACCTCGTCATAGGGATCCCCTGTTTTAAGGGTCCACCACAGACTCCCCCTAAGCCTCTCGTCAAGAGGGCTATCTACATCGCTTATGCTGTAGCTCCTACTTATATCAACATCACCGTCAAGCGGCCCCTCTGGGTATTTGGCTCCCTTATCTATATCCTCTCTCCTATTTATGTTAGCAATCATCATAGGATCGAAGTCATGTTTCTTCATATTGAGTAAATATATCTTAGGGACTCCCCTATGAAGATCTGCCAGCTTTGCTCTTCCATATCTTTTGAGAATCTCTAGAACCCCCTTTACAACAGAGCTTCTCATAGCAACTATAGCAGTTTCGACCAATCCATTCGGGAGGATCGGTGATGATGCATCATGTGTGGATAGCCTGGCTAGGAGTTCCCTTAGAAGATCAGCCCCTATATATGGCATATCCACGGGAATCGCTATTGCATGCTCATGAGGACATACACCTAGGGATGCTAAAAGGCCTGAGAGAGGCCCTACAAATCCTTCGACATCCTTTACGTAGATAGCATCGTCGAGAACTCCTCTATATATCTCGGCCCTTTCCGGGATTCCTGTGGAGACTATAATTATGTCTGAGACATTTAGGAGTAATTCATATATAATCCTTATCATAGGCTTCCCCTTAATGGGATATAGGGCCTTATCTACCCAAGGCTCGCCCGGGCGTTGGAACCTTCTCGACATACCCCCGCTAAGTATGATCCCACATATCCCCATCAGAGTCTCCCTCAGCTTTCAATTTTATAGTAGATCATGTGGTCTTCTATAGAGCTGGAAAAATGATCTCTCCGATATCCTTGGGAACTATATATCCTGGGATGGATGAGAGGATCTCTGCGAACTCGCTGCTTCTAAGTATCTCTAGAAATGCTTTAACAGCCTCTTTACCTATTCTCGCTTTTTGTACTAGGAAGTCATATTTCTCCCATCCAAGGGTTATAAAGTCTAGTCCATACATATGTGCCGCAGCCCTGATTCCGATCCCGGCATCAGCCCTTCCCTGGGCTATTGCTGCAGCAACAGCCGTGTGTGTTTTCGCCTCGTAGTAATAGCCCCTTATCCTCGAGACAAGCTCATCGAAGGCCATTCCCTCTTCCTTAGCTATTTCCCTTAGGATGCTGTCTAGAAGAATCCTTGTACCTGTGTTCCTGCCCCTATTAACAATTCTGAGGTTCTTCTCGATTATATCCCTCACATCTTTTATGCCATGGGGGTTTCCCTTGGGGACTATTATCCCTTGCTCCCTCATATAGCCTTTAATTAGATATGCATTATCAACTCCATATTTTTTTAGAAAGGGTATGTTATACTCCATGGTCTCGCTATCAACTAGATGTATTCCAGCTATATCGGCCTCGCCCCTTTTAATGGACATAATACCGCCGATCGAACCCACATATATGGTTTTAACCTTATAACCCCTCATAAGGGGTATGAGCCTGTCAAGCCCCAGATCGTGGCTGCCAACGATATATAGATCTGATGGCATATATGCTGGTGAGAAGAGATTCACATAGACATTCTCACCTTCTACTGCGAACTCAACATTCTCTGGAATGATTGTGTATCCATCGGCCTGAGCAACAGTAGATATAGCACCTGATTCGGATGGAAGTGGATAAGCAGCTATATAGCTCCCCACATCCACAAGGCTCACTGGGAGTAGCAGCCTCCTCCCCCTAGCACCCTCAACCCTCATAGCCAGCCTAGCCTTTATGACATACTTCTCCTCCGGTAGACATAGCATCCTCTTTATAAGGGGCTTAACTATTAGGTCGAATATCATGAGGGCAGAGCTTGGATAGCCGGGCAAGCCGATAACCAACTTCCCCTCACGAGAGATCGAGATCACGGTGGGCTTCCCAGGCTTCACCTTGAGGCCGTGAACCACAATGCCTGGAGGGCCTATATTGCTGAGCACCTTATATGTTATATCGGAAAGGCCGGCCGAGGTACCTCCTGACAGAATCACCATATCCCCTAACCCCAGCCCCTTTTCAACCATATCCCCGATCTCTTTTGGATCGTCCCCAGCTATTCCCAGAAGAAGAGGCTCGGCTCCAAGTCTCTTTAGGGCATGGCTTATTGTGTAGGAGTTAACATCATAGATCTTTCCAAACTCCAGAGGAGATCCAGGTGGGATGAGCTCCCTCCCAGTTGAAATCACCGCAACCCTCGGCCTTCTATACACCCTTATTCTTTTAACACCTACAGAGGCTAGAACACCAACCTCCCTCTCACCTATGACGGTGCATCTCCTGAGGACAAGCTCCCCCAACATTATATCAGATCCTGATGGCGCGATATTTTCTCCAGGAGTTACAGATCTATATACTATCACCTCATCCTCAGATCTCTTTGTATACTCAACCATCAAAACCGAGTCGGCGCCAGGCGGGATCGGAGCTCCTGTAGATATTTCAATAGCTTCTCCCTGGCCTATCGATATATATTTAGCATCCCCAGGATCTATCCTTCCAACCACCTTGAGGGATACTGGAGTTGTCTCACTAGCACCATATAGATCTTCGGATCTCACTGCATAGCCATCCATAGTAGATCTATCGAATGGCGGGACATCGATGCTCGAATATATATCCTCAGCCAGGACTCGCCCAAAACTATCCTCAATCGATACCTCCTCAATTCCTAAAGGCTTTATCGCAACATATTTTAAAACCCTCTCTATAGCCTCCTCAGGTGTTAGCAGCTCGTGAAATATTATCCTCTTATCCAGAGTAGCATCACCTCTAGATATAATGCGAATCTAGTGATATAAAAAGCTATTAGAGGATCTATCGTTAAACTTGTCCTATGCAGACAGGCTTGGAAGCCCAAATGGCAGTAGATATAGTATAGTTACCAGCACAATCCATATCAGGTCTACGAAATGCCAGTAGATAGTGACAGCCTCGGCAACGCCGTATCCCCTCTCGTTATTTGGAAGAGTCCCGTTATATGATCTTGCTATGAGTAGTGATATAGCTGTGAGACCCATGATCACGTGGAGCCCGTGGGTGCTTGTGAGACTATAGAATGTTGCTGAGAATACATTGAGCATCGGCGGCATCCCAGATCTTATGTACTCAACCACCTGCCCCGAGAGGAATATAGAGCCGAGGATCAGCGTCACAGTTGCTAAGCTCCTGAAGCTCTCAACATCCCCCCTCCTGAGATAGTTATATCCTATATGCATTGTTACACCACTGCTCAAAAGGATCACGGTGTTTATGAGGGGCACTAGCGTGTCTAGATGCGGTGTCCCTGGTGGAGGCCATGTTGGCGCTTTGTACCAGTAGTAGAAGTACGACGCTATCAGTGTGCCGAAGAGGAAGATCTCTGAGAATATTATGAGGGCAACAGCTAGAATTGGATCATGGCCTAAGGCGCCTAGCCTGAAGCTCCATGGCCTGAGATCTAGGAGACCGTGTGAAGCGCCATTGAGATGCCTATATCTAGCAAAGTACTCCGAGTAGGCCCAAGCTATACACATAGCTGCAAATATAGCCAGCGACAAAGCCCCCACAGCCCAGTCTCCCCACTTAAGTATGAACATCACACCCACTAGCGGCAGCGCTGAGAAAGCCCCTACTAGGGACATCCATGGGTGGGGGTTATAGTGTATCAGACCTGCACCATCTGTATGGGAAACCGGGTAGAAGTCTGGCTGGCCTATCCTAGCAGCTCCCCAGGGATCGTCTCTGTTCTTAACAGGCTTACCCCATATGAGGCCGTGGAGAAGAGCTATATATATCAACACGGTTCCCACAGCAAGTATCATGGAGCCTGCCGTTGCGAGTCTATGGAACTCCTCCATCCCTGGCAAAGGCGGTGGCTGGTAATATCTCCTCGGCATACCCAGATAGCCTAAGCTCAGCATTGATGTATATGTTATCGCGCCCCCTATTGTGTATAGGATCGCGCTCAGCCTTCCAAGCGTCTCGTTATACATCTTGCCAGCCATATATGGGAAGTAGTAGAAAAGTGCAGCAGCTATCGCCATGAATATGGCGTTAACTACGTAGTGGAAGTGGCCTAGGACGAAGTATGTGTCTTGGAAGGCAATATCTACCGGCACTACTGGGAAGAACACACCTGTTATACCCCCTATTATGAAGAACGCAAGGAACCCTAGAACATATAGCATTGGGGTTCTAAGCCATATCCTCGAGTTATATAGGCTAACAGTCCAGTTGAAAACCTTTATCCCAGAGGGTATAGCTACGGCCATCGTTGCTATCATAAATGGAACAGCAGCGGTTATTCCCAGGCCTACTGTGAACATGTGGTGGGCCCATACGAAGAAGCTCATAAGCGTTATCATAATCGAGGAAACGGCTATCGCTTTATAACCATATATAGGCCTTCTAGCCATTCTAGGCAGTATCTCAGATACTATTCCCATAGCTGGGAGGACAAGCACATATACCTCTGGATGGCCCATGAACCAGAATATATGCTGGTATAGAATGGCATCCCCACTATATCTGGGATCGAAGAATGGCATTCCGAGATTCCTCTCGAGAAAGATCATAGCCAGAACCATTCCAAATGGTGGTAGAGCATATAGTATTATTAGCTGGGCTCCTAGGAAAGCCCATACAAACAGAGGTAGCCTCGAGATCTTCAGGCTCGGATTTCTAAGCCTCATAACGGTTAGGAAGAAGTTAACAGCACCAAGTATAGAGGATATACCGGCTAGGAACAGGCTTAGAGCCCATAGATCCACAGCATAGCCTGGAAGCCTCACAGAAAGAGGCGCATAGCCAGTCCAGCCGATCTGGAGGTTCTGAGCATCTAAGAGGGTTAGCCACATTAGAACAGAGCTTGAGGAGAACATCCAGAAGCCAAGAGCATTTATCTTGGGCCAATAGAGATCCGGTGCGCCAACCATTTTAGGCAGTATATAGTTACCTATGCCAGCGAAGAAAGGCATAACCACGAAGAAGATCATCACTGTCCCGTGGAGGGTCACGATAGCGAGATATCTATTGGGATCAGTTACATCTATACCGGTGAGCTGCAGCCTTATCAAGAAGGCCGAGATACCGGCTAGCAGGAGATTTATCAAGGCCGCCGATATATACATAATACCTATATCAGTATGGTGAGTAGTTGTTAGAATACCCCTTAGACTCTTATAGAAAGGCCTCTCATGCTCCAAAACATCTCTCCCAGCTATAGGATGGCCGTGACTCATATGGACACCCACTTCTGACATTATTAGAGTGTGCCACCTTAAATACCCTTATATACCATTGCATAGATATGCATACGGTTGGGTTTGAATCTCATCGGACTTAGTATTTCTATTCAAACCCTCCTCTCCCAGCTTTATAGCACTGGACAAGATTTTCATCGATCTTCCACATCATCTGCCTAATCGGCTCTTGGCGATCCCAGTCGCTAGCTGTAGGGAATCCCGCACCCTGGGCTTTCCTTTACTTCTTG
Organism: Desulfurococcales archaeon; assembly: GCA_032249275.1. Lineage (GTDB taxonomy): Archaea > Thermoproteota > Thermoprotei_A > Sulfolobales > AG1 > AG1. The sequence goes on along the minus strand of JAVVGG010000009.1, from coordinate 11,053 downwards.
ATAAAGCTTAGCAAACCTCGTCTTCTAAGGGGGAGCCCCTCTTAGGTCTCCATCCTATTCACATTGGAGGGCTTATAGAGAAGTTTACCGCTAAACCATTAACAGTTTCAGAAGGGCTCAAATATCGAAGGGCTCTTCCAAGGGCTGCCCTTAGGCTCTGTCTCGGGATTAGATTTTGCGGTTTTTATAAGTATTTAGCCTTCTAAAAATTGATCTATTAGTGCTAAACTTAATAGTCTACCGGCGAGTATATATATAGGGGCTATATATGGAGGGGGACAAGCAGAAGCAGAGAGGTAGAGTTCTCAAAGAGATCGACTATGTCATGTGGGCTCTATGTATTGTGGCTGTATTTCTTATCAGCATGTACGTCGGCTCGTGGGGGATTCTGAGAAGCCCAGATCTCTCACCGCAAACAAGGATAATAAATGCAGCTTACCAGATAACATATCTACTCGCTATGAGCGTTTTCAGTGTGTTTGCGGGAACACTTATATTCTTTGTAATTAAGTTCAGGGCTAGGGGTGAGGAGGCTGAGCTCTAGAGCTAGGGAACATGGTAGGGAGAGGATCCTCAGGATCTTCGAGATAGTAACTATAGTAGCCACATCAATAATCCTAGCATATCTAGCAGCAATCTCGATATGGGGTCTCGAAGTTCTCTGGGCTCCTAGCACGGAGGTTAAAGAACCATATACAGTAATAAGGGTCGAGGCTTTTCAGTTCGGCTGGAGATTTATATATCCAAACGGAACCACCTCTGTGGAAACGCTTTACCTTGAGAAGGGGAAGCTCTATAGGCTTGACATAACTAGCAGGGATGTGGCACACAGCTTCTTCGTCCCAGAGCTGGGCCTCAAAATGGACGCCATACCAGGCTATATAAACACTTTATGGGTGAAGGTAGATAAGCCGGGGCAATATGTTATAGTATGTGCGGAGCTCTGCGGCTTTGGCCACTATGCTATGATAGCATATATGGTGGTTCAGTAGATCCTATGAGATGTTTTTGAGCATAGCCTCTAGATCCATTATAAGTTTCTCAGGCTTCTCATAGCATTTCAATATATGGACAACGCCGAAGTCCCCTAGGGAATCATCTAGCACATATGTGAAGGGCCCATCAACGCCATAGACGGCTCTATAGACTTTCTCAACCCTTCTAACAAGATCTTCGAGAGAGGCTCCCGAGCTATGGCTTACAGGGAGCTCTAGATGAGCTTGGAAACAGATCTTCCCCTCGAAAGGCCCTATATCTATAGATGTATCTCCAATAACTACCCTCGCAGCATCCCCATGAGCCTCTATCTTATAGCCATATATCTTAACGATATCTGATATCCTCTGCATCCACGAGAGCTCTCCACCCTCGTGAACGTCTATATATTCATCGCTTAATTCCATATACAACGCCTCGTATATAATATCGCTACAAACCTTATTTGGAGCCTAGATTATATTTAGCCCGTTTTTGATCTTAAGTCCTCTGTCCTCTAATTATTGCATTTTTATTAGCGTCTCTATTATGCCCTCCCAGATCTTGTCTCCAACATGGTGAAGGCTTTTTATAGCCTTACCCCTTTTAACACTCGATATTTCCTCAGAGCTCATTAGAGCTCTGCCAACCGCTATGAAGGCCTTTCTCTGAGGCTCTCTAACACCTACTAGAGCTCCCTGGGGGAAATGTGATAGCTCTATAATACCTGGAGCCATTACATCTGCTCCGTTGAGGATCCTAGGGACAGCCCCCTGATCCACTGTTACATAGGGGATCTCACACACACCTCTATTAAGTAGATGTATTGCGGGTAGCTTCTCCCTAGTCTTTAGCTCAACCATAATAGGGATTTTATCAGCTATATATACAGCTGCCCCAGCATCCTCGATAAAAACTATATAGCCCTCTGAGAACTTCTCGACCGAGCACTTGAAAACCTCTCTAGATATTTTCAGCAGATCCTTAAGCTCCTTCTTGGATACTGGGTAGTAGTGTACCATATAGCTCACCAGCTATGATTCGGGCTTTACACCAGCCCTCCTTCTAAGTATTAGAAGGGCTAGGAGGGCTATTGATACTGCTTGTAGGATGAGCAATAGCGGTATATAGATCCCCTCGAGCATTGAGATCCTCGCCTCAATATTTACACTCCTAGCTATATTATCATCTACCCTAGCCCTTATAACACCTAGATCTGTTATCACCGTTGCAACATTCCCCTGTATATTTGCGACCCTCCCCACAATATCTCCAACAGATGTTCTCACCACCGCTAGATCTCCTGAGATGTTAACAACCCTAGCATTAAGATCGTCTACCCTAACTCTGAGAGCGCCTAGATCCGTGGATAGCATTGCTATATCGCCATCTAGCTTCGCTATGGAAACATTTATACTCCTGAGATCAAGCCTTAGGATGCCGAGGGAGGTGTTTATAAGGGCTACCCCGCTCTCAACAGCTATGAGCCTCGCACCTATAGAACTCAACATAGCCGATATATTGGTGAATCCCCCAGCTATCTGGCTTGATATGGCTGTGAGGAAGCTATTTGGAGCCACGAAAATGCTCTTAGATGCTATGATATAGCCATTCGTAGGATCGAAGATCTGGATCGATATGTTTCCGGAGGGGGGTGAATCTATATTAAGATATATCTTAAAAGACCCGCTTATATCGCTCCAAACCTCCTTATTAACTATTATAGACCCTATAGATATCCCTAGCCTCGCCTCTCTCGGGAACCCTCTCCCCTCTATAGCTACTATATTCGAGTAACCAGACTCTATGTTCTCAGGGGATATAGATATAGAAGGCCGATCCCTCTGGCCTATGAATGCTATGTATATATCTTGATTAAGCGCTGCATTCCTATATGCACCAGGAACAAATGCTAGAGAGCCTCTCCTACTATCAGTCCATACTATATATACATTGTCAGCAGATACAGCTACTCCGAAATAGTCCCCTATGAAGAAGGGGAGGCCATACATGGGGTTAACAGTTATATCGGTAACCCTTATATTCTTTGCAAATGTCTCTCCACCGTCTCTTGAATATGTATAGTATATGTCATACCCAACCCCACTTGGATCTAATCTCTTATCTCCCCAGGCTATGTGTATAGAGCCATCGCTCTTTCTAACTGCTATCATTGGGAAGAACTGCGTTGCGTAGCCATCATCATCATTGATCCTCTTAGGCTTACTCCAAGTCCTTCCACCATCCTTAGAGATCACAAGGAATATATCCCCCATATCAGGGCCTTCAGGGCCGTCCGGATCATCTTCATAGGCTATATATATTGTCCCATCAGGCCCCACAGCAGTTGCTGGTGTGGGGACTATCCATCTAAAGCCGAAGGGGCCTGAGTAGTATGGGAACCACCAATGTGTCTCAGCAGCTAACACGGGCTCTGAGAATGTTCTACCACCATCAACAGATCTAGCAACCCATATCCCCTGCACAACCCTTATGCCGTATATGCCTTTTTCGGCTTTGACTCCGAAGAAGCTTACATAGAGGATCCCCTTGGGATCTACAACTGGGTATGACCACTGGACAAGCACATCTGGATATTTACCCTCCCAGCTAACGTTGTATGGCCCTTCAAAGGTTCTACCCCCATCCCTAGAAACTATGATCTTTATACTTAGATTCACCTCAAAGAATCCTTTGAACTCGGTGTATGTTATATATATGTTATCCCTCAGGGGGTTCGATGGATCCGGGCCAACAGCGATCCAAGGCTTATCATAGAAAGCTGACGTACTATAGTTGAGAGCCCTCACAATATCCCACGTAGCACCTCCGTCTCTAGATATTGCGAGGGTTATTTCTGAAAACACGCCCACAGAGAGGTATGACAGATATATCGTTCCATCCCTGCCAGCTGCTAGGGAAGGATCGCTCAGAGAATCTCCATATGTTGGCACCATCCTGACAGGGCCCAGCCATGTTTTGCCTCCATCGAATGATCTATATACAGATATCCCAACAATGTAGTTAGGATCGCTATAATCATGGGCAGCAACAACTATGTTAGAGGGGTTAGCAGGGTTTACAGCTATTGAGGGCTCGTTCTCGAAGGGATAATAGTGGGGGGAATCCCTAGTAACCCTTATATTAGGACCAAAAATACTCTGTTCCGGCATAGACAGTCTCGGAGATTGGAGAATTGGGAGTGTAGATTGTAAGGGGGGGAAACCTGTATTCACCTTTCTACTGGATTCCTCGCTATTAAGCCTGAGCTTAGCTACACCAATCTCCTCCCTCATCAAAACACCCCCTGAGACAAGCTTCTTAACCGTCTCTGGCAGCGATAGCTTTTCAAAAAAGCCCGGGGTTCTTTCATCAGCATGTGATAGCCCTGCTGTCTCTAGAAGGCTTATAACTAGGAAGAAGATTATCAGAAACCCCAAACATATCCTTGATCCCATACAACATACCTCACAAGATACTAATGCTAGCAATCTTAAAACCCGACCCCTGATCTATTCTAGGGACGAGGCATATTGTCTATAGAGTGTTTCTGATTTAACGATACATATAAGCACTTTGTTTGCATAGTTATTCTAAGATTAAAATATAGAGCACTAACGATCCACTATATTATGAGATATAGATCCACCCCGGATAAGAGTCTCATGGAACTTAGGTGAAGCTGAACTTCTCTCTGTGAGAGGAGAAAGACCTTCATCTACACCCTACCTTAGACCTTTTCGTAATATACAGTCTTACCATATTGTCCATATTATCTGCCGCAAAAATAGATATACCATTTCTAATAAGGGATTTGACTACCTTATCGAGCTGCTCCTGCTCCATAACCCTTACTATGAGCACCAGAAACTTCTTAGAGCAAAGCTCTTTTGACACATCCTCTATAAAGCGCTCGCTAAACCTATCCATCCTTCTAACCTCTATAGCCTCGATCATATCCCCTCAACCCTATAACAGATCATCAGGCTCACATAGCCTTATCGATCATGCTCAGTTCTATAGTAGATCAGCTTTGTCTATTGTTTCTTATGTTTAGGTGGTATTTAAGCGAAGATTTAGCCGATCATGTATTTTATCTCTCACGAATTTCTTCATGAAGATTCATTAGAGTTTGACAGCAAATCTCTCTGTGAGCTCTGCGATACGTGTGAGGGACAAGCGGAACCCAGGATGCAGGGGATTCTCAACAGCTGTAGAGAACCCCGCCCTTCATCTGGAGATAGAGGATATAGAATCTATAAACGCCATCCCCACCCTGAAAGGTAAGGCTTTCAGTTATATGGCGATTAAATGGGGTTCTGAGGGTTGTGAAGCCATGAGAAGAGGCTTGAATAAAAGTATCAAGCCCGATAAAACCTGAAGTCTCTAAGGGTCCAGCTTTCCAGGATGGAGACTGACCTCCTTCCCGCCCTGAAAGGGCGAGGCTTTCAGTTGTAAAATAAGGCGCATAGCTTTTAAGCTGGCACCTCATGTTAGAACATGTGGCTATTATGTTTCCCTTGCCTTTTTTAGCTAGATCTATGGGGCTTCTAAGTAGTAAGGCGATAAGTAATACTAATTCAAAAGGCAGGAGGATCTGGGAGGGTATTCTTAGTCGGCTTGCAATATATAGGGAGGAGGTTCTGCTTAACCTAGCGACCCTATGCTTTTTCCTCACCATCCATAGCGTTGCTCCATACATCTCACAATACGCTGTTGAGCTGGGTGCTACAGAAGCTATGATAGCTCTTCTAGGACCCTTCTTTGCTGCATCTGCTATGTCCTTCAGGCTAGTCTCAGGCATCCTGGCCGATAGAGGCTGGACCCAGAGTCTTTTAGCATCTGGGGCTGCCATATCAGCTATAGCCCAGGCTATATATTTCATATCCACTAATATGGAGACCTTGTATGTTGGTAGATTTGTCCAGGGGGTCGCTGCGGCGATATTTATGCCGGCTTCTTTCCAAGCAGCAGCGATAGGCAATATAGAAAGGGTTATAAGCTCCCTTGCGTGGAGAAACACTGTTGTGGGTATCTCCTTCGCTGTGGGGCCAGCCCTCGGAGGATATATCTCTCAGCATCTAGGCTATAGGGCTCTTTTTGCATACTCCATAGCTCTTGGAGCGATATCAGCGATCTTTGTGTTGTTTATAAGGGATAATAGATTCGCACGTAACGTCGAGCGTGAGGAGAAGCAGCAATCCAATGGTGCGTGGTTTTTAAGTGGGAACTTCCTAGCCGCTCTCACATCTCTACTCCTCTACAGCTCCTCCTATATGTGTTTAACACTCTTTTTACCAGCATACCATAAGCAGGCAGGGCTCGGAGTCTCTATAATAGCTATCTATTTCACATTAATGGCTGGGTTTAACCTCTTATCTAGATTGACATTTAGATATATGCTGAAAATTTTATCTATAGAAGGTACTGCAATGCTAGGTATAGTATTGGTTTCCATCGGCTATCTAGCGATCTCCTTAGATCCTCTTTCAACAAGCATAATATATTATGGGATAGCAGCAGGCATAGGTGCTGGGCTAGCGATACCATCACTACAAGTTATAGCTATAACGGGGATCCCTCAGGGGCGTAGGGGACTAGCTTCTGCAATATATACAGCGATGTTCGATCTAGGAAATCTCGTAGGCCCTGTAATAGCGTCTGCTCTCACAAATACGTATAGGGATATGATCTCTGTGGGAGGGTATTTAACTATAGCTTCTGCAGCACCTATAGCAATGATCACAGCCAGGGGCACCTTGATAGGTAGATCGCTTCGACAGTAGACGAAAAAAGCCACAGCAAAGCCCTATAAGAGCTCTAAATATAATATTCATATGGTGCTGGGCCCGTAGCTCAGCCCGGTAGAGCGGCGGGCTCTTAACCCGTAGACCAGAGAAAGCTGGGCGGAAGTCCCGGGTTCAAATCCCGGCGGGCCCGCCACATATCCTTAATAGAGTTTCCACCTGATCTCTCACATCTGAGAGTCTCGCCATTTAACGTGGGAGGGGGTCAGAATTTTCTACGTAGGTCTCTGGGGGACTACCACAGCCTTTACAGACCCTGATGGTGTTGGTATTGTTAGGAGCTTTATCTTGGCTATCTCTACCTTTCTTATAGGATATATCTTCTTAGCCTCTTGGAAGATCTTATTCTGAATCTCCCCCAGAGACGCTTTTATAAATTCATCTAGTGTTTTCTCCGATGCCTCTTTAGTTAATATGTCGAACATTATTTTTCTGATAGCCCTTTTCTGAGAGGTCTTACATCTATATGTTGTGAAGGTAACAGATGTAACCCTTATTCCATAGCCGTCCTTTGTGGTGAGGTTTATTATACCAGCTACCTTGCTGCTCTTCCTCCTAGTAAGACTTCTGAGATAGTCCCTAGCCAGCTCTAGCATCTTAAACCTCGTTATAGCCCTATCACCGTCAACGCCTATCACCTGGAACTTGAATCTTATGTGGAGCTGCGATATATCCCCTGTAAGCTCGTACATGGTAACCTCAACTGTTCTACCAATTACCTTCCAATCCTCATCCGCGGGTATGGTGCCTATCTCTACCTCGCCGAAGAGGGGTGGAGCTACAACTACATACCACTTCTTATATTTCCACTTCTCCCTACCAGGGATCCTTGCTCTTGACAATCCTAGCACCAGCTATATCTATATATGGCTGGCTACTTAAAAATATAAATACCCTATGTAGCCTATGTAGGTAAGATCTAGCTATAGCTGATAACTAGACTAGCCACCTCCCTTTTTGAAACAAGATATAGCCCTCTATCAGTAATCCTAATCTCAGGGATAACTGTTAGGCTCAGAAGCTGTATCTCCAGCAAGATATCTTCTGGCTTTTCAAAACCCCTCTCTTCGAGAGCTCTAAACAATTTATCTAGATCATCTACGACCTCTAAATATCTCTTCCTAGACATTAGCCCCGCTACCCCCAGCTCCACCAACGCTTCTACCCTGCCTCTAAAGGCTAACGAAATCCCCCCACCGCTATCCACTATCGCCTTCACAGCTGTCATTATATCGTCTAGCGAGCTTCCAACAGCTATTATGTTGTGGCTATCATGTGAAACTGTTGATGCTATTGCCCCATCTAGCTCTATACCCTCTAACAATGCTGTGTAGCTTCTGCTGGCACCATATCTATTTATAGATGTTACATATAGGAGCTTGCTGTTTGAAGTCTCCTTAACAACATCTACCCCACATGATATTACTTCTCTCCCCTCCTTGGTTAGGGTTGTGCCGTGAATTGGCTTTATAACCCTTACCAGGGCCTCTCTACAGTTCCTCTGTATCTCTAGAGAGATCTTCGGCGGCCATATGATCTTCACCGTATTGGAAACGCTGCTTGGTATCTCGCTAGAATCCTCTTTGAGCATGGCTATATATCTATAGCCGCTCGCTACGAGAACCCCGTCTATATAGACATCCTTTATCCTAACCCTATCGAGATCTTCTATAATAACCAAATCCGCGTATCTCCCAGGTGCTATGGATCCCATCCATCTATGCATACCATAGAGAAGGGCTGGAGCTAATGTAACACTGGCTATAGCCTTCACAGGGTCCACACCAAGCTCTATAGCTCTCCTAATAGCTCTGTCAAGATGACCCTCTCTCAATATATGTAGGGCATGGATATCATCTGTGGCAACTGGGATCAGAGGTGAGTAGTCCTGGATAGCTCTATAGAGTCTCTCAAGATCCCTCCAGCTGGAACCATATCTAACAATAGGGATAATCCCTTTGGACAGCCTCTCTATAAGCTCACCCCATTCTGTGACCTCGTGATCGTTTCCAATTGCTAGGGAGGCATAGACATCTAGATCCTCACCACTCAAGCCAGCAGCATGGCCCTGCACAATCTTTGCCATGGAGAGTTTCGAGGCATATTCTATAAACCTTTCATCTCCATCAAGCAGAGATCCTATATCCATAACCTCGCCAACCCCTGAGAAGTGATCCATCTTATCGATAACCTCGTCATATCTTAGCAGGGCACCGCCAACTTCTGGGGCTCTTAGGCTTGCAGGCACGTTGGGGGGTATTAATAGAAAGGCTTTGAGGGGTGTTTTAGACAGCTCATTAGCCATATATCTAAGCCCCTCGAAACCAGCTACATTAGCTATTTCATGAGGATCTGCGAAAACAGCTGTGGTACCCCTAGATATAACAGCTTTGGAGAATTCAGAGGGTCTTAGAAAGGTGCTCTCAATATGTGTGTGGGCATCTATGAAGCCCGGAGATACTATAGATCCCCTGAGATCTATGATCTTAGTGCTGGGGCCCCTAGATCTTGCACACCTGCCAACACACGATATAATTCTACCTCTAACTGCTATTTCGATCCCTTCGACGATCTCTCTTCTCCACACATCGATAATTGAAGCGTTGACAAACATTATATCTGATGGCTCAAGGCCTAGAGAGGTTCTTACAGCAGAAGCTAACTCCTCCGGAGAAGGTCTAACATCGATCACTACTGGCAAAACATACCCTCTAAATTCATTATATAGATAATGCTTAAAAATATATAAGTCTAGAGCGATAGATATATAGAGGAATATTCAATTCCAAGGTAAAAAGATGGTATTATTACAATAGACTCCTTAAAAGCTATGAGAAGAAGATCTATGGGAGGATGTCTTGGAACAAGAAGATCCTATAGAGTTGGTGAGAAAAACCATCGAGTTATATTTGAATAGAAAATGTAGGGATATTCTCGACTATATATCGATAACAGGGCAGAAAAAAGTTAGAATATCTCTCTATGCCCTATTCATACTATATCAGTCCACAGAACAATACCCTAGACTCATGGATGCGTTGGGAGAGGCCCTGAAAAGATCTCCAGATCTCTTGGGTAGTATGGGGTTTAGATTAGAAAGAGATGAGATTGAAGAATTCCTTATAATAAATAGAGAGAATATTGAAGAGCTCTGCAGAAAATATCTAATCTCCTCCCCGTCCTAGAGGGCAAAGGTTCTCCTTAGAGCAGGGAGATTTAGGCTATATCCCCTTTGAAAGAGTTTAGCCCTGAGCCGGGTCTCCAGCCTACCACCCTATTCCTCTCTTCGAAGAGCTAAGAGCTATTATTATGGCCGCGAAGGCATGTGTGTTTAACCTCTTCATATCTATCTATTATTATATATCATTTGAGTTTTTATCCTGAGGTTTACAAAGTTATCTTCATCTAAGAATACAAGAGAGCATAAGACGCCTAAAATATATCTCTGCCTTAGAGGGCTAGGCTTTTTAGATACAATTCCTCACTATATTTTAAAATTTTAAAAGTACATAAATGAGCTGTTAGGGAGAGATAACTTGTGAGAGGATCTTTGCTCTACGGTTCATAAGATCTTGGTAGGCCGAGTATGTTATGACCTATATATGCTAACACGAGGTTCTGATTCACTGGAGCCACCTTATAAAGCCTTATCTCCCTAAGTTTCCTCTCTATCCCTATTTCCCAGGCATATCCATAGCCGCCAAAGGTATCTATCGCCACGTTAGCGGCTTCCCAAGCAACCTCTGTTGAGTAGTATTTAGATGTGTTTGAATATAACCCTATTATCTTCTCCTCAGCATTTTCATCTATGACTCTCGCAGCTCTATGAAGGATCTCGTCTGCTGCGAGCATCTCTATATATATATAGAGGATATGGGAAATTGGACCCCCTGGTAGCTCCCAATAGGTTTTCCAAACACAACCCTTTTAGAGGCATATTCAACACTCCTCCTAATCAAATATCTAGCACTCCCAATAAGGTCTGCAGAGATTATCACTCTCTCTGTGTTTAGGGCGCGTAAGAGATATCTAAAGCCCTTCCCCTCTTCACCTACTAGGTTCTCTACAGATACTTCGAGGTTGTTTATAATGATCTCGTATACAGGGCCTAGCGCCATAACCTTGATCCTCCTGCTCTCTATATTCCTAGCATCTCTGAGATCTACTAGGAAGAGACTTATACCATCATATCTCCTCTCAGGATTATAGGTAGAGGTTCTCGCCACTAGAAACATTAAATCCGACTCTCTAAACCTAGATATGAAGATCTT
>JAVVGG010000008.1:0-25243 GCA_032249275.1 Desulfurococcales archaeon | reverse complement strand
TAGTATCTTTGCTGGTCTTAGCCCTGCTAACATTCTATGCCAAGCTCTTCGGAGCAGATCCTCGCTATATCTGTAATCCTCCTAGCAACATCTATAGGGTCTCTCCCAGCTATATATGCTACCGGTTCTATGCCAAGCCCCCCAAGATCTATTACAGCCTCTACTCCATCCTTAGATAGGGATCTGCTTACCTCCGATATGATCTCTTCCTCCCCCACATATCCTTCTCTAGGCCCTAGAATGCTATAGCCTATGCCGAGCTTTTTAAATGCTTCTTCAACACATTTGAGAACCCTTATATTTGCTATCGCCTTCACATCTCTCCTTATTTGGAGTATATTTAGGAGTATCCTTCCCAGATGTCTGCTAGCGCCCCATGCTGGTTTGGATACTGCTGCTATCCCCCTACCCACTCTCGTTATCCTGCCTGGGAATGCTGCCACGTCTTCGAGGCTTTTTGCCCCTTCCTTGGCATATGCAATGTTCATGAGAACCTCTGGCACCAATATATAGGTGCACTTCTCCCTAGATAGATGCTCATATGCGTTCTCAAGGGCTTTTATAACTCCGAAGCCCTGAGAGATCTGTATTAGCTCTGCACATATCCTACATTCAGGCGGTATCCCAGGATCTAGCTTTCTATGTGCATCGCATAGCCTGAGCTCTGAGAGGGACCTCAATATATATTCTGTTAGGATTGCCAATACATCAACCTTCTTACCCTCTCTAGTTAATGTGAGCACTCTCTCTATGAGAGATAAAAACTCCCTTTTATCTAAGCCTGCACTCGAGATCCTCTCAAGAAGCTTCTCTTCATCATATACAGGGCTCTTGATATATATATTTACAGTTGGCTGTGAAACCCCTAGGAGCCTAGAAATATGTATCTGGGTATGCCCCTCCCTCCAAAGTCTCCTAGCTATGATTGCTTTTATCGGTGTGGATATATATTCATCTACCACCTCGAATGGTAGTCTCAATTCTCCCTATCCATAGATAGTATTATAGAGGACCTATTTATTAATCTATAGAGATGCTTCTATAGAAAAATGACTAGCGATCTAGATAATACCGTTTCAGCAATACTTGCAGGGGTATCACCTAAGAATCCACCTGATCACATGCGTATCTGCTGATACAAGCCCAAACAATATAATTATAGATAGTGGGTTGTGGAGCAGGTATGAAGGATCCATGTATAGTTTGGTATATAGCGTCAAAGCTATCTCCAGGCGTATCTCTTAGCAGGCTAGAGGATAGGCTTCTAATGCAGAAGATAGGATATATAGTCCAAGAGATCCTTGGTCAGAAGCTTGGCTATAGATTTAGCTGGTATAGCTATGGACCATACTCGAGGGCTCTCTCAAGGGATCTCCACTCATATGAAGAGCTATGTATTAGTAGCTATGATAAGGATGACGAGATGAGTCTCATAAATATATTGGATAGATTCACCGAAATCTATGTCAAGGCCCAGATGCTATGCCCAAGCGAATCAATGGCTAGGATCCTAGAGATTGTTGCGTCACTGCACATGCTATCAGCAAATACATACCCCCCATCAACAGATCCTGTGGGTGATCTTACAAGGATAAAGCCATATATTAGTAGAACATGTGCTGAACAGATTTTCAGCATGTTGAGGGAAATAGGGGTGATAAAAACCATAGAGAAAGGAGTCTCCTCTGATAGTGCTTAGCCTTCTTTATAAACACTCCTGACATCATATATTATAGTAGGTGCTTTGATGGAGAAGAGTACTAGATATAAAAAGGTATATGACGAGATCCACGGATATATAGAGCTCGACGAGCTAGCCTTAAGGATAATAGATCTCGATGTGTTCCAGAGGCTCAGGAGGATCAAACAGCTTGGGGTTACATTCTATGTATATCCAGGGGCTGTCCACACTAGATTTAGCCACAGCCTAGGTGTATATCATATAATTAAAAAGCTTTCAGAGAGGTTGAGCAGGGAGGGATATATATCTAGGGATGATCTGCCGCTTCTCGAGGCATCAGCCCTCCTACATGATGTGGGCCACCTCCCATATAGCCATGCCCTCGAAACATTCTATACGAGGATCACTAATCAAAGGTTCGAGCATGAGGATCTCAGTAGAGAGGTAGTGTTAAACGATCCAGGGGTTTCAGAGACTCTCTCAGAATTCGGGATAGATAAGCACGAGGTGGCATCGATAATATATGGAACACATCGAGAACCCCTATATAATCAGCTAATGTCCTCAGACCTGGACGTAGATAGAATGGACTACCTTGTCAGAGACTCTCTACACACAGGGGTCACATATGGATCCATAGACCTAGATAGGTTATTAGAAACAACAACGGTTGACAGAGACGGCAACATAGCTGTTAAAGATAAGGGTTTGATAGCTGTTGAGAACTTCTATATAGCGAGACTCCACATGTACCGAGGTGTATACTATCACAAGACTAGCCTCGGCTATGAGTTGCTCTTAACCCACATATGGGGGGAGCTTCTAGATATATATGGGGAGCTAGAGCCTTTCAAAACCATAGAGGGGCTGAGAACTCTTATAAGAAGAAACGCCTTCAGATACTTCGATGACTACTGGGTTAACGGTCTATTCTATAGAATCATCGAGGAGAGGGGGCAGGCTGGAGACAATATAGGCGACATGATCTGGAGGTTCCTCTATAGAAAGGGGTACAAGGTATGTCTAGACCATGTAGAGCTTATATATAGAGATGTGCCAAGCAATGCCGAGATAGAGGAGAATATGTGGGCATCTATGGGGGGATCTATAAAGGATCTTGCCGCAATCGACAAAAAATACCTAATAATATTTGTAGATACAATACCAATATACAAGGAGGAGGAGTCCGTTAATATAATCACCCGTGGAGGAGCCTCGGTAAAGATCTACGAGTATCCCGGGAGCATTATTGGAAAGCTGCCTAAGTATATGCTGATCAAAAGGATCTATCTACACCCATATATTCATCAGATAATCCCATGCCCTACAGAGAAGCGGGCTCGATAGCCTAGGTGGCTAGGGCCTTTTCAAAGGAGCTGTAGATGGAGTTAAGCCTAGCTATCCACTCGCCAAGCTTTTCAGGTGTTTCAGGATATTCCTCGTAGAGCTTCTTCATTCTATCCATATACTCTGCAGCAAGTATAAGCTTTGAGAGGAGACTGGGCCTTCCAAGCCCAGCTATTACTCTGCTGAGCTTATCGAAGATCCCCCTCTTATTCTTTATAACCCCTGTCACGCTTGTCTCATATAGATCGCTCTCCCTCATTATCCTCTTCCTAAGCCCATATTCTATATCTTCGTCTGTGAGCCTCTGGAGAAAGATCCTGAATATATCTAGGGAGGCCTGTTTAGCACCATAGTAGTCTATATAGAGCTTGTTCATAATCCAAAGGCCCCTCGCGCTGAAGTCGCCAGCCTCAGCCGCCTTGGAATATGCTATTGCAGCAGCCTTCGCAGATAACATACCCGAGCCCTTCCCACCACCGTGTACCGGGTTTACTGTGTAGCCTGCATCGCCTATAACCATTATCCCATTCCACACCATAGTATATGGAGGCCTCCTAGTTGGTACTAGGGCACCGCTGCTCTCAACAAGTTTTGAGTTTCTAAACTCTGGCCTTGTGAGAATATATTTATAGAGATATACCCTGGGATGCTCATAGCCCTTCCCACCCTGTACCCCCAGCCCAACGTTAACGGTTCTAACTATGCTCTTCGGAAAGTTCCACCAATAGCCCCCAGGGGCTATCTTTAGATTCACATAGATCCTTATATATTCCGGCTTATCTATCCACTCATCGAGAACCCTTATTTCTCTATACGCTATCTGGGTATCCTCGGGCCTGATGGGATCCACTATGGGCCAATCCTGCGGAAGCCTTCTAACAATGCTCCTAGCAGAGCCAGAGGCATCTATAACTACATTAGATCTGAAGACAAGCTTATCCCCCTTCCTACTAGCAACAACACCCCTCACAAAGCCCCCCTCTATTATAGGTGCAGACGCGTTTGTCTCATCATAATAATCAGCACCATTATCAATACTATCCCTTATAAGTCTCTGGGTAAACCTAACCCTGTTTATCTCATAACCCTCACCATCTATTGTTAGAACCACCTCCTCTGAGGGGCTATACAGCATGATACCCTTGACGATGCCGTCCATCTCCTCACCCCTTGGAGGGTCTATCCCCACCTCCTCAAAGTGGTGCTTCCCAATAGCATCTCCACATGGCTTATCCCCAGCCCTATGGTTTGGCTTAGCATCTATAAGGGCTACTGAGAAGCCCATCTTGCTGAGGAGATAAGCAGCAGTAGATCCAGCAACCCCCGCACCAACGATCACAACATCATATCTTCTCTCTATAGCCAATACATCCACCTCCACTCATTGTGGAAAATAAATATAACTAATGATCTTCTTAGAGCTAATTCCATATGCGTCACATCAGAAACTATTTATTACAACCCTTATATTTTTATACCAACCTCTAATTCAACAAAGATCTCCCTTCGAGGTTAAATACCATAATTAAGTAATAGCGTGTAATGCTAACTCTGAGCAGCATAGCCTAAGGGGCGAGGCTTTCAGTTTTAAAGTGTTGAAAGGGTTGCTCTATGCAATATCCCTTTTTACGAGCATTGTATATTAGCTTTCCCATATCTCTTTATAGCCTCAGCAGCCCTCTCTAGATCCTTTACCTCCATATATAGCCTCTGGTGAAATGTCATCCTACCCCCCATTGGGTTCTGCTGCTCTCTAAGGATCTCTATAAATTTCCTAGCTCTATTACATCTAATCACTATATTCTGATCCTCTAGCGGAAATTTTATAAGCACTCCTGAGCCTTGTATACCTCTGTCTGTAATCATATAGTCCATTATAGGTTGAACTACGGAGATGTTTTTACCCCTCATATATGCTCTGTTTATTGCTAGGGGGACTAGGAAGAAGATCTCGAACATAGCTAGGTTTCCAAGGAACCTTATTAAGGGGTCGCTGGAGCCTATATAGTGGGGTGTTACATACATTTGGTATGCATAGTAGAGTATAAAGACTATTGGGAGCGATATAAGGGGTATCAGGGTGAATTTCATCTGCTCCCTTATCTCATCATTTAAAGCCCTATCTTCTTGGATAAGCTCCATAGCCTTTCTAGGATCTACCCTAATAATCTGTCTACCAGATCTTACATACTGGGCATCTTCACTACTTATTGAGAGCCTCATCCTCCTAATATTCATGAACATTATTATGGCCATGTATGTTATGAAGAAGAGCGTCACTATGATCCAATATACCTCTCCGGGTAGAAAGGTTAATGCTAGGGAGTAGAGGATAACCATGATCTGTGAAACTACGATTGATGGTACTCGCCTCATCCAGCTACACCTATACCTTAGCTATATATGGGATACAAACATATATAGTTGGGATATATTGTTGGAGACATCGAGGGGCTTATCTAAAAAGCTACATTAGCTCCTGCTAATAGGTTAGCGATACCTCTGATAATATTGCTGGTCAGCTATGTGCCCACAAGATCTAGTAACTCTTTAGGCACTATACCTTTGTCCAAGAGATATTTCTTCTCATGCTTCTCATATCTATATATAACATCTGCCCTATCACTTCTGAAATCCCATGGAGCGCATAGAACAAGGTCTCCAGGCGATATCCATATTCTTTTTCTAAACTTCCCAGGGATTCTCGCAACCCTCTCCACGTTGTCTGTGCATACTACCTTTATCCACTCAGCGCCCATCGCACCTGTGACAACACATATAACCTGTCCTTCGCTTGGTAGTGGTATCTCTTTTGGTGCTTCCTCTTGCTTCTTTTTAACCAATAAGTGCACCTAAGAATAGGTTGGCTATGAAGCTTATATCGGGCTACTTACCTCCAGGTCTTTTAACTATAACTGTGTTGACCTGTACTGTATCCTCGCTAATAGCGTTTCCTCTCACAAACTTTCTTCTTCTAAGCCCTTCCTCCTTTGGATGGAACCCCGGTGGACCGCTCAGAAGCACATATTTTTTAACAGGCCCGGGTATGTAGGGGAGCATAGGCGCTCCAGCCTTATCGCTCCCACCTGTTATTAAGAGGCTATAGCCTGAGAGCCCTATTATAGATCCGTCTACTATGTCGCCTATTTTTAGACCATATAGCTTGGAGCTTTTCTCATGAGACAATGTGATCTGAAAGCTGGGGGCTCTCATAACCTCTGCAAGGGCTCTCTCAACACCGAGCTTCTCCCTCATAAAGTCCTCGGGAAGCCTTATCTCCCCCTCTTGCATGCTCTCATCTGTGACTATCTGCGCTACCAGCTTAACCTTTGAGCCGTCTTGCTTTTTAACTCCAATGGATATTACGCCTAGCTGGGGATCTAGGATCTTCTTGAGTGTTGGGGATATCCTCGCCTTTGGCAGGGTCTTCTGGGACTTCTCATCCTCTCCATATGGAAGACTTGGGTCGGCTATAGCTATTACCTTAACCCTTCTAGGATTCTTCACCTCAGGATCTGAGATCACGACCTTGATTTCGGGCATTCTCCACCCACTACTATGCATAAATGCGGCGAACCTTATAACTATGTTACTCTGCCCTGGCTAAGCACTGATCTAACTTTTGAAAGTATTTCATGGTATAGCGAGTCTCTATTGTTAAGCTCTACTCGATAGATGATAAAGTCTCTGCCAGCTCTTTTTATCCTCTGCGAGATCTCATCCACAAGCCTTAGATGGACTACAAAGAGTCCTGGCTTGGGTGTCTCAATCGATCTATATATGATCTTCTTACAGCTCTCAACACTAAGTTCCATAGGGCCTATCTCGTCTATAGCTATAAGGTCAGCCCCTTCTAAGGATCTCTCGGTATTACTAACAACTCGATTGACATCCTCCTCAATAACGCAATACCTACCGATCCTCGCACCCATACACCGGCCGCCTAGCCTTTCAAAGCTTATAGCTAGCCAGCCGGAATCGCCGCTAGAGAGATCAACAATCCTGAACCCAGTCCTCCTACCTCCCTCCCTCACCTCTGGACATACAAAGCCTGCAACCCTATATCGATCTCCAGCTACGCTTGATAGTATCCTTGTGAACAGCGTTGTCTTCCCAACACCAGGGCTTCCAGTTATAAGGATTTTGGACATCTAGCATACCCATCCTGCAGAGCTAGAATATTGCTCTATGTAAGAGCCGCGGCCGGGATTTGAACCCGGGACCTCTGCCTTACCAGGGCAGCGCTCTACCAGGCTGAGCTACCGCGGCTTCTCATGTCTAGAGATGTGGTTAGAGCTTATATTTCTACCACTCGTAGCTAGGTCTTCTCTTCTCAACAAAGGCTCTCGCAGCGTTTAACGCAGAAATAGTTCTCGATAGCCTCTCTAGCTCTGAGATCCCTAGTTCTAGCATATATGTCATAACTATGCTCCTCTTAATCCTCTTTATAGCCCTGAGAGCTTGGGGCGAGTTCTCTATAAAAGCTCTTGCTATGCTAGCAACGGTTTCCCCAAGCTTTTCAGGTGGTGTTACATGTGATGCCAAGCCAATTTCGAGTGCCTCCCTAGCAGAGATAATAGTTGATGTCATAGCCAGGTAAGATGCCCTTACAGGGCTTAGTGCTAGAAGCCCTATGGTGGATAACGCGGGAGGTAGAAGGCCCCACCTAGCCTCTGCCCATGAGATCCTCGCCCCTTCCGCAATAACCACAGCATCCCCTACCCATAGTAGTTCAGCCCCTCCTCCAAAGGCGTCGCCGTTAACCGCTACTATCAATGGCTTTTCAACATTTAATAGCCTTCTGAAGAGGGATGCCAAGCTCTGGAACAGCCTACCAGCTTCATCAGGATCTTTGGCAGAGGCGAGCTCCGAGAGATCTATCCCCGCTGAAAACGCCTTACCCCTCCCACTAAGAACAAGAACCTTAGCATTTGGATTTCCCTCCACATCATCCACAGCGGATATGAGCTCTCTTAACATAGTTTTGTTCATAGCATTATACTTCTCTGGTCTATTCATATATATCCAACCTATGCTATCCCTCACATCCACATCCACAGTGCTATAACCCATATAGCCACACCCATAGAGAGAGGGCTGCGGAGTATATATAGACCGAGGGCTCTAAGAATCCATTAGAAATCCTGGATCTATCATCAACATTTAGATAGCTATGTATTAGACTTTAATAGAATACAAGCTAAGCTAAGATCTATAGTTACCCTCATTTAGGAATTATTTGAGACTGGCACATTAGTTATGGCGCTCCGTGTCAAGCTGCATTCTCTCTATACTATGCTTAAGCCATTAAATAAGCTGATACGCTATCAAAGAATGCCTAGCCCCTATAGGCTGTTTCCGGTTCAGTGGGATATTTAAATACCTTGTTTGTATAGTTTTTGGGGCATAATGCATCGATGATTCGCTATGCGATGAGATATAGATCAACCCTGGATAGGGCCCTACGAGACTTAGGCGAGACTAGCGAAGGCCAGGGGCTAACCTCGCTCACAAACTATGAGAGGGAAACAGATCCCTGAGGAAACTGTAATGATCGGGCCGCGCTTAATGCAAAAGTGGAGATATAATTCGGTGAATAATACGTTAGGGCGGAATTAGTAGCTAGGGATAGGATATTTATCTATCTTTAAGTAATATTTTTGGTAAGGAAGGGCAGGTTTTATGGTTAGTTGGAAGCCGACTTCATCTATGGCTGAGGAGAGTAATGTATATAGGTATATGGTTGAGCATAATATAAAAGATCTCAGGGGATTTGTTAGACATACATATGAGGAGCCCGAGAGATTCTGGAGTGAGTTTGCCAGGATTATTAATCTTAGGTTCTCAAGACCATATAAAAGGGTTCTGGATCTCTCTAGGGGGAAGCCGTGGGCTAGCTGGTTTGTTGGTGCTGGATTCAACCTAGGATCTATGATTCCTGATGGGGGGCATATTTATCTTAGATGGATGAACGAGAGGGGCGATTATAGGGAGGCTACATACTCAGAGATCCTCTCGCAGGCTAGATCTGTTGCCTCATTCCTGAGAAGGGTTCTAGGCCTCTCGAAGGGTGATAGAGTTGCTGTATATATGCCAATGATCCCAGAGATAGTCCCGATCATGCTTGGAGTTATAAGGGCGGGTCTTATCTTTGTACCCCTCTTCTCGGGCTTCGGCCCTGAGCCCATAAGGGTTAGGGTTGAGGACTGCGATTGTAGGGTTGTGTTTGCCTCTGATGTTATGTATAGAAGGGGTAAGGAGGTTAGAATGCTTGAGAACCTCGAGGGGCTCAACGTGATCAAGGTGGTTGTTAACAGGTCAGGTGCTGAGAGGGGTGATTATAGCTATTACGATGATGTATTGAAAACCCCTGGGGACTATGTTGAGGACACAGATGCCGAGGATCCTGCAATGCTTCTCTACACCTCCGGAACCACTGGAAAGCCCAAGGCATGTGTACACTCCCACATAGGCTTTGCTATAAAGGCTGCTGCAGACATGTACTTCCAATTCGATGTAAAGCATGGGGAGACATTAACATGGATAACTGATATGGGGTGGATGATGGGTCCCTGGGCTGTTCTCGGGACACTCCTCCTAGGATCTAGGATGGCTATATATGAGGGATACCCAGATCTAGATCGTATAGTTGAGTTTGTTAGAGAAGCTAGGGTAGAAATTCTGGGCTTATCAGCAAGTCTTGTGAGGAGCTATAAGAGGGAGAGACCTTCGCCTCCAAGAATAGAGGTTAAGGCTGCTGGAAATACTGGAGAGCCTATAGATCCTGATAGCTGGGTTTGGCTATATAGAGCTATCGGGGAGGGCCCCATAATAAACTACTCAGGGGGAACCGAGATCTCGGGCGGGATTCTGGGTAACTATGTTATTAGTGAGATAAGACCTTCATCCTTCAACGCCCCCTCCCCTGGGATAGATGCTAGGGTTCTCACAGAGGATTGTAGGGAAGCACCTCCAAACACTGAGGGAGAACTAGCTGTTAAGAGTGTATGGCCTGGGATGACTAGGGGGTTCTGGAAGGATCCGGAGAGATATATAAAGACGTATTGGTCTAGATGTAGCGACACATGGATCCACGGGGATCTCGCGATATACGATGGCCATGGATTCTTCTATATAGTGGGTAGAAGTGATGATACAATAAAGGTTGCTGGGAAGAGGATAGGGCCTGCAGAGATAGAGAGTGTTATAAACTCACATCCATCGATAGCGGAGTCTGCCTGCATAGGCGTCCCACATGAGATCAAGGGTGAGACGATATATTGCTTCGCAATAAGGAGAGAAGAGGTTAGCGAGGAGGAGCTCATAGAATTTGTGTCAAAGCATCTGGGGAGGGCTCTCACACCAGAGAGGATCTTATTTGTAAAAGATCTGCCGAGAACTAGGAATGCGAAGATAATGAGAAGAATGATAAGGGCTATAATGATGGATAAAGATCCAGGAGATACGTCGGCGCTAGAGAATCCATATGCGCTAGAAGAGATCAGAAGAGTAAAAGAAGCTCTCAGGAAGGCGAGAAATATATAGTGTGTTAGTGCAAAGGCCACTAAATAGTAATAACAATAATCTAGAAGATCTGAGCAGCCGTGAATAACTATATATAGACTTGAAAGATCTCTGGGCTAATCATAATAAATAGCTCCTCCACAGCCGCAGCGTTTCTCCCCTTACGGTAACCCTTCTCTAAATTTGTGATCGAGGATCCAAAGACTAGAGGGGTATATAAGTCGTGATAGAGACTAGCTAGCTGATCCACACTCAAAATCAAAACCCCAGATAACCATAGATATCTAATAGCTGGAAATCAGAAAAACCATAATTAGATTAGTGGTCTTCGATTTTTATAACATAGCTAGCCCAGATATTACTAGCCTTTTGGATGCTATGGCGAAACCCTATATCGCACTGAGATTAGCATTACTAATGTAATCAAAGTCTATGGCGCAGATCCTAGATATATATCGCGTGGAACTCGCTAAAAGGGTTGTTAGGTTGATAATATAGTAGAGATGCTGGCATGGCAGCTAGTAACGGTGGTTCTGAGGGCAAGGCTGAGGAGATAAGGATTTCGAAGTCTATGCTTAGGGAGGTTATGAGGAGCAACTATGTTTCTTTTAGGAGGAGGTTCAAGGCTATATTAAAGATCATAGCTGCTACCAGGCATAGAACCCTTATAACTATAACAGGCTCTGATCCTATTAAGCAGGGGCTAATCGCTACAGATCTTATAGGGATCTATGCTTCTAAAAGAAATGATCGTGTAAAGGTGCTATATGTACACCATAATGAATTTATTGAGGAGCTGATAAGGGTTAGGATCTTCAGGGAGCTGTTGCCTAAGCTGGCTAAAAACGCTGATATTGATGTGATCAGATATGAGGATTCTGAGGAGTATCTTGGGACAACATATAGCGCCCTCATAATGGATCTAACAGATAGCCTTAAACCCAATGATGTGGGCAGGCTAGTAGGCATCGTTGAGGGGGGCGGCGTTGTGATCTTTATAACACCTCCATTTAATAAGTGGCCTCAGTGGAGAAACCTCTTCAGAGAAGAGCTTGCAGTACCCCAGAAGCCAATTCCAAGGACCGTTTTTGTTAGGTGGTTCATAGATAATCTCCTGAAAAGCAATGGCATTAGCATCTATGACTCCGATGAAGACAGAGTCTTGAAGATCGCTGAGCAGCCTAAAGAGTCTCCCGAGAGAGAGAAGATCGAGATTCCAGCTGATACAAAATTCCCTAAGGAGGTCTATCAGAAGGCCCTTACGATGGATCAGGTGAGGGTTATAAGGGAGTTAGAGCAATTGATAGAGAAGCCTAGGAAGAGGACATCTATAGTAGTTATATCAGATAGGGGTAGAGGTAAGAGCAGCGCTATAGGGATAGGGATTATAGGGTTAATAGGAGAGCTTATGAAGGTTAAGAACAGGGTTAGGGTTGGGGTCACAGCAAGATCCCCTCTTAACGTGGAACAGCTCATGAAGATGGCTATAGAGACCCTAGAGGCCATGAAGATCCCATATAGGGTTATTAAGAGAGGCGGGAGGATCATAGAGGTTAAAGGTGAGAGGTTCTCCATAGAGTATTGGGAGCCATCGGTGCTCCCGAAGTTAGACCTTGATATAGCTATAGTTGACGAGGCAGCAGGGCTCCCTGTCAATATACTTTGGAAGATATGGGAGGCATTCGATAGATCTATATTTGCGACAACCATACATGGCTATGAGGGTGCTGGAAGAGGCTTTACAGTGAGGTTTCTGAAGAGGATCAGGGGTGATGAGAAATCCAGCACATATATTGTTGAGATGAGCGAGCCTATAAGATATGCCGCAGGAGACCCTGTAGAGGAGTGGCAGTTCAGAACCCTCCTTCTAGATGCTGAGCCTGAGAAGCTAGATGAAAGGGATCTCGAGGCTATAGCGAAGGGGGAGCTCATATATTTAAAACTAGATCCTGAAGAGCTCTTCTCAGAGAAAGGGAAGAACATGTTGAAGAGCCTTTTCGGCATTTATGTCCAAGCCCACTATAGGAATGAGCCAGATGATCTAGGCATGATAGCCGATGCTCCTCACCATAGTGTAAGGGCGATGGCAACACCAAGTGGGAAGATAGTAGCATCGGCCCAGCTAGCCGAGGAAGGCCCTGTTACCAGTGAGCTTCAATCAATTCTAGGTGCTGGCAAGATGCCTGGCAATATAATACCGGATAGGATTATTAAGCATTACAGGATAGTTGATTTTGCTGGAACCGTGGGCTGGAGGATCGTTAGGATCGCTGTTCATCCAGATGTGCAGGGAAGGGGTATAGGCTCGGCATTTCTGAAGAAGATCGAAGAGGAGGCTGTTGAAAGGGGCTACCCATGGGTTGGCTCCGGCTTTGGAGCTACTGAAGAGCTCCTAAACTTCTGGATTAAAAATGGTTACACACCGATCCACATGTCGCCAGAGAGGAACCCTGTATCAGGTGAGTATACATGTATAGTTGTGAAATCCCTCAGCGATAATATCAAGGTCCTTGTAGAGGCTGTTAGTGAGAGGTTTAGGTATAGAATTTTAGAGAGCATGTATGACACCTACAGAGATCTAGAGCCTGAGGTGGCTAGGTTTCTCCTAAAGCCTCCGAACTGTAGCTCCAGAGCTCATATAGCCAGCTATGAGATCGATAAGGTAGATCTGGAGAGGATCCTGTTATATGTGAAGGGAATAATGACGTACGAGGTGTGTAATGATGCTATAAAGGATCTTATAACAGCCTATTGGCGCGATGGATGTCTCAACGCAGGTCTGGATAAGAGGGAAGAGATGCTGACAATAGTCAAAACCCTCCAGGGTAACCCATGGCCCCAGGTGGAGAAGACTTTGAGGATTAGTGAGAAGACGGCTATAGATATGATGAGAGGTATAGTTAAAAAGATCCTAGTATCAATAGGGGTAGATATTAATCAAGAGCCGAAGGGTGTAACAATTGAAGATCTAAAGGCGATATGGGATAGAAGCAGATCAAAGACTCAATAATTTCTAAAATATATAGATGCTTAGTGAATAGTTTCGCTAACCCCTCTCTAGGTATCTAGGTTATCACAATATTAATAAGATACCCACACCTAGAAATACTCGGGAAGAGGGTATGGTGTTAAAAGTTATAAGTGTAAAGCTTGATGAGGAAACTATAGAGCTTCTAGATAAATATGCAAAGAAAAACGGGGTAACTAGATCAGATGTTATAAGAGAAGCTATAAGGAGGGTTATAAACAGTTCGAGAGATGATACTAGGCAAAGGAGCATGATTGCTTATAAAACCGTGAAGATATACACATAAGGAGCCGCCGTAGCTCAGCTGGTGAGAGCGCCGGACTCATATGGATCAAAGGTAACCGAGGTCGCTGGGAAATCCGGAGGTCCCGGGTTCGAATCCCGGCGGCGGCACCTCAAACGCTATATGCTTTCCTCAAATTCCTCCCGCATATAGATTGAAAGGGTAAACAGTATTAGAAGCGCTGCTCTAGAAGCTATATTGCTGAGCCTTCCATCCCCAACTATATATTTGAATATAGAGTTATCGCTGGGGCTGTCTAGAATCTTTCTCAGGATCCCCATATATGTTATTGCGTCTGTGAGTGTCGCTTTTTCCTCTGTAAGTATTATCGTTGTAGATATAGTAAGATCTTCTAGATTGCTTATTACCCGCTCAAATATGTGATCTGGGATTCCGTTTGCTACTAGGTAGCTTGAGAATTGGTGGTCATATTTGAAGTTTCTCAGGCTAGAGATCCATCTAGACAGATATATTCTAAGTTCCTTTGAAAAGCCCATGGTTGAGAATGTGTGGCTATCTACCTCTCCTTTGATTCTTACCAGATCTAAGATCTTGAGGACTAAATTCAATGAGTAGTCATGGATCCAATCCTCTTTAGAAGCTTCAGCAACATCTACAACTCCAAACCTAGTTTTAAAGCTATCTAGGGTCTCAACAGACATCTAAGCCCCGGGATTAAAGCTCGCATGTTTTATGGATATAAGAGTTTCGCCTAAACCATATCTCGATCCGTAGTTGTACCATAACGTATTATGTTATCCTTAAAATAGATTTTCCGCATAGAGCTTTGGAAGCCTATATAACTTAAAGCGTTTTCCCTACAAATGCTACCACCGATATAGCGTTATATTTTCGGCCTGCCCCTCGATAATCTTAACGAATATATAATTGATTACAATTAAAAGTCTCGCTTTTTGGGATGGGGAAGGGATCAGATTGTTCTCGTTAATATTGGATATGATAATCCTGTTAGAATATATACCATTTAGATTAAAAACTTTAAAGTATTGAGGAACTAAGAATAGCCTCGCGATGGAGTAGATCCCTTGTGTTAAGAGATATTGTTAAGAGATATAGTTCCAGATTTAAAGTGACATTGATAGATGCTTCTTCGTCAAATATTCCTGGGCTTTTTGGCAGCTATAGCCGTTTATGGTTCTGCTATTTAGATTTTATTTGTCTCACGTTAGATTATTGGGGGAGCTAGTTAATAAGGTATCCGATCTCGATTAAGAACCTAGCTAAGGTGTGTATTAAAGAGGCTATAGAGCCTAGTATGGGAGGTATAGAGGTCTGTTCACCATCGGATCTTGGGGTTATGCCCACTGCAGTATGTAGAGATCTTGTAGAGGCTGTCATGAGGGTTTCAGGTATCCTTGTATATAGAAAGGAATCCTCTATATATTGTAGGCTCTGCGGCGATGGTCCCTATACAAAGAAGGGGGCCTATCTACACCTGCTTAAGAAGCATCTCAGAGATATCGAGGAAATCCTAGATGAGGAGCTGGTCAGGATTTCCAGTCGGGATCTCTAGCTATGTTACTAAAGTATTATCTTATTAGCCTCGCCACATAGATCCTGTGTATCTAGATCCTTGTAAGGAAGTACAACTGTCCCCTCACCTAGGCATGTAAGGTTATTTATATAAACACCATCTCCAATAATACAGTTCCTAGAAACCCTAACCCATCTCCCTATATAGCTCCCTTCACCCACTATGGAATCGACTATGGTCGTGCTTTGATCGACTATGACTCTGCTCATAATGAGGCTCCCCACTATGAGGGAGCCTCTCTTTATCACAGACCCCCTCATAATTATCGATCCCCTTCCAACAGTCGTATCGCCCTCTATCTGGACATCTTCACCAATATATATAGGAGGAATTAGCTCTACGTTTCCGTCGATCGAAGATCCAGGGCTTATATGTACACCTTCTCTAGAGATCATATTTAGGGCATCTAAATTAGCATTTACGTAGTCATTAGGAACCCCAATATCGTTCCACACACCATAATGTATATATGCATATACATCGCCCACCTCTAGAAGCCTTGGCATGAGATCCCTTCCGATACCCTGCTTCCTACCTTTCCCTATCTTCTCTATAGCCTCTCTCTCAAAGACATATATCCCGGCGTTAATATATCCCTCCCCACCCGATGGGGGCTTCTCAATAAAGCCTAAAACCCTGTTATTATCATCGATATTCACAACACCATATCTCCTCACATCCTTCACCTTGGTTATGGCTAGCGTAGCGATCCCGCCTCTAGATTTATGATAGCTATATAGCTTTCCAATGTCTATAGAGCTAAATATATCCCCATAGATTACAACAACTGGGTAGTCTATACCCAGATTCTCATCGATCTCTCTCAGAGGACCTGCATCGCCTAGCGGCATCCTTTCAATATAATGATCTATAGTGACAATTTCCCCCCACCTAGATATAACGTGCTTCAAGATCTGATCAGACATGTGGTGGAGTGAAAGTGTGATCCTCTTAGCACCGCCTTTGATCACACCCTCAATAGCCCAGTCTATGATGGGTCTATCGAGGATTGGTAAGAGCGCTTTCGGCCTTGTAAGTGTGAGAGGCCTAAGTCTTGTTGCATAACCACCAGCCAGGATTATTATATGCATAATTCCACATTCAAAGTAACTTCTCAAAGAAATATAATCGTTGATCTAACAATGTTTCAGGAGCCGCCGGCGGGATTTGAACCCGCGACCACCGGCTCTCCAAGCGACCTCGGCGAACCTAGGTCCGTACAAGGCCGGCGCTCTACCAGCTGAGCTACGGCGGCTCCAATACCTAGTATAATCTCCTGGGTTATAAGTTATCAATCGCAACACGTCTTGCCACCTACTCTGAAGAGGCGTTTTAACCGCATATGTTGGCTTATAGCCCTATATTTATGAAATCCTCTGAAAAAGATATAATCAGATCTTTTTAACAGATCTGCAACATATATAGGGTTACCCCATAATAGCTTTTATACCCTGTAATGTTAGTAGTTATTGGGTATAATAGGTGAAACAAGCTGAACTCAGATTTAAATATATATTTTATTTTGAAGAGGCCCCTGAAGATATAAACCTTATAGGGGGAAAGGGTCTTGGCCTAGTAAGGCTTGTAAAAAACAATATTCCAACGGCGCCAGGCTTCATAATAACTACTAGTGCCTTTATCAACTTCCTCAAGTCTAGCGGATTAGAGAAGGCTATTAGAGAAGCTATAAATGTAATAGGCGAGAAAGATTCTCCTGAGGAGAAGAGTAAGGAGCTGATGAAACTTATAGAGAGCACAGAGCTCCCAGATGAAATAGCTAGAGAGATAACTGTTTCATATGAGGATCTATGTAGGAAAGCTGTGGGGAGTAATATTTGTAGGGTTGCTGTTAGGAGCTCCGCTATTGCAGAGGATCTCGTTGAAGCCTCTTTTGCAGGGCAGCATGATACATTTCTAAATGTTTATAGCATTGAGAATGTGTTACAGGCTGTAAAGAAATGCTGGGCATCGCTTTTCACAGCTAGGGCTCTTATATATAGAAAGGCTAAGGGTCTTGTAGACGAGAAGAGCCTTGCGATGGCTGTTGTTATCCAGATAATGGTTGACCCCAGAGCTGCTGGAGTTGCCTTTAGCGTTAACCCCCTAGACGGGGATCCGAATATAGTTGTTATAGAGAGCATATGGGGGTTAGGAGAGTATATTGTTAGGGGTGTTATAACGCCAGATAAGTTTGTTGTTGAGAAGCGAAGTCTCAATGTAGTTGAGAAGTTTATCTCGAAGAAGGATCGAGAGCTGGTATACGATCCCGAGAAAAGGGTTAATCTAGATAAGCAGGTTCCAGGCGAGAGAGCGGAGAAGCCGAGCATCTCTGATGAAGAAGCTAGAGAAATAGCATCTATAGCTATGAAGCTTGAGAAAATGCTTAACACGCCTGTAGACATAGAATGGGCTATAGACGGAAGTGGCAGGCTATATGTGCTCCAGGTGAGACCGGTAACCACGATTCCAAAGCCCCAGACTCCAAGGAAGATCCAGCCTAAGGAAAAGAGGATCTTTAAGGGCCTCGCAGCATCCCCAGGAATAGGTGTTGGGAGAGCTAAGATCCTCAGGAGTGTTGAGGAGGCAAAGCTGAAGGGCTTTAGCAGGGGTGAGGTGTTGGTAACATCTATGACAGACCCTGACTGGGTGCCTTTAATGAGGATCGCATCAGCTATAGTCACCGAGAAGGGGGGTGTCACGAGCCATGCAGCTATAACCGCTAGAGAGCTGGGAATACCAGCTGTGGTTGGCGTTTCAGGGATAATGGATTCCATCATGGATGGAGAGATTCTAAAGGTGGATGGAAGTAGAGGGATTGTTGAGGTTATAGAACATTTTGAGCAGGAGAAGAAACTTGATAACAGCTATGCCGAGGTTGGCCTTGCTACACAGGCTATAGAAAGTGTAGAGGCTAGAAGGGGGGAGATATATATACCAACTGCCACGAAGATATATATGAATCTAGGGGAGCCCGAGGCTATAGAGAAATATCTAGACCTGCCTTTCGATGGTATAGGGCTTATGAGAATAGAGTTTGTAATATCCAGTTGGATAGGTTACCACCCTATATACCTTATAAAGCATGAGAAGCAGGAGTTCTTCATAGATAGGCTCTCAAGCGGAATAGCCATGGTTGCCTCTAAAATAGCACCGAGACCCGTTATTGTTAGATTCAGCGACTTCAAGAGTAACGAGTATAGAAGGCTTATAGGAGGAGAGGATTTCGAGCCAGAGGAGAGGAATCCAATGCTTGGCTGGAGAGGAGCTTCTAGATATATACACCCACTCTATAGAGAGGCATTCAAGCTAGAGCTCAAGGCTATAAAAAGGGTTAGAGAGGAGATGGGTTTGAAGAATGTCTGGGTAATGGTTCCAATGGTTAGAACCCTATGGGAGGCTGAGAAGGTGGTCGAGTTGATGACTGAGGAAGATCTCAGAAGCTCTAAGGACTTCAAAATATGGGCAATGGCGGAGGTTCCATCAATAGCCCTCCTAATAGACGAATTCTCCAAATACTTCGATGGCTTTAGCATTGGAAGCAACGATCTCACACAGATGGTGCTTGGAATAGATAGGGACTCAGATCTTCTCAGCTCAATGGGTTACTTCGATGAGAGGGACAAAGCTGTGCTTAAGGCTATGAAGATTATTATAAGGGGTGCTAAGAGGAATGGCCGGACTGTATCGATATGTGGTCAGGCGCCCAGCTACTATCCAGAGATCGTTGAGTTCCTCGTTAGAGAGGGGATCGACAGCGTATCCGTTAACCCAGATGCCGTGATATCTACAAGGCGGATTGTAGCCAGCATTGAGAGGAGGCTTATGTTGGAGATGCTCGGAGAGCTAAAGAGCAAGAGATCTGGGAAGAGATCTTCTAGCTTATAGCTTTGCTCTCCTTTAGAGCATCTATCAGCTTTAATAGCTTGTTAATAACATCGATCGGATCTCTTCCAAAGATCTTTGCTCCCGGCTCTTTGCCAAAATCCCCGTAATCGATTACTATATCGGGCATCGAGCCGATCCTCTTTATAGCCTCTCTAACACCCCAGGGTATCGTGGCACCCTCCTTCTTTTTCACATCTTCAGGCTCTTCCCTTCTATCATACCAAGAAACTTTAAAGCCAGCCTTTGAGGCTATATTCTCGATTCCCGGTATATATTTGATATTTATAGCGGATCTATATTCTGGGTAGATCTCCATAGCAGCCAGGATCCCCCTAGCAACATGGCTAGAAGCCCCCGGCCTTGGAGGGCCTGAAGCTTTAGCTCTGCCCATGTAGTTCACAATCCTACCTGGTATAGCTATTACATCGCTGATCCCCTTGGCCAGATATGGTGGGAGGGCATATGCTAGATTACTCTGAACCTCGGGTATAAGCTTTGCAATATCCTTAGCCCTCTCATCTATGATCTTCAAAGCTTTTTCAACAAGCTCTATAGCTCTATACCTCTCCGCATCGATTTCCAGATATGCTGTAGGATTTACAGGGCAGTGGCCCCTACCTATTCTATAGCTTCTCTCAATGGCTATCGATATGAATTCCTTAGCCTTCTTGATCGCAGTCAGAGGATCTTCTCCTCTAGCTATATATGCCGCGATCGCGGCAGAGAACGAGCATCCAGTTCCATGTGTGCATCCATCTATCTTTGGAGCCTCTAGCCTTAGAACACTGTTTGAGGTGATCACAACATCAACACTTTTATCCCCTAATATATGTCCTCCCTTAACAACAACGATTTCGGGGCCGTATCTATCTCTAATAGCTTTCCCAGCTCTTTCGGCATCGTCTAAACTCTCGATCTTGATCCCAGAGAGTCTTTCAGCCTCAAATCTATTAGGAGTAACAACCCTGGCTATAGGGAGCAGCTCTTTGGCCATCACCTCAACGGCTTCCTCTGTTAGAAGCCTATCTCCGCTCTTTGCAAATATGACAGGATCCACTACCAGGGGGAAGCCATGCTTTTTCACAGATCTCGCAACACTCCTCACAATCCCCGGATTACTCAGCATACCTGTTTTCGCAGCATCAACGCCGATATCCTCTGCAACGACATCTATTTGTAGCTCCACCATTTGGGGCGGTATATCGTGGATCCCATATACGCCTAGGGTGTTTTGAGCAGTCACACTTGTAACTGCTACCAACCCATGTACCTGGAGAGCTGCAAATGTCTTTAGATCAGCGGCTATGCCAGCTCCTCCGCCACTGTCAACACCAGCTATGGTCAGCGCCCTCGGGATCCTAAACCCCATATAACCACCAATATGCGTGGTGCTATGCAGCTGATAAACAGATTTATAGGCTCTCTATAGAAGAGAGCTATTAGAAAATCAACTCGAAGCCCCATAGCTGTAGCATAAATCCCCTCTTAGATGTTTGAAGAACAGCATATAACATGCATATAATCAAATAAGTACAATTTT
This sequence comes from Desulfurococcales archaeon, assembly GCA_032249275.1. Taxonomy (GTDB): domain Archaea; phylum Thermoproteota; class Thermoprotei_A; order Sulfolobales; family AG1; genus AG1. Next base: position 4,400 of record JAVVGG010000008.1, on the reverse strand, counting down.
AGCTTCTCCAGCCACTTTGGAACATATATAAGGCTCAGAACCAATGTATTTAACAGAGCTATAAGCTGATGAGTTGTGGATAGTGTTCGGGTTTCATTTGGTTTGATATTGTGTTCGATTTCAAGCCCTCTTCCCTTAGCTTCACTACTCTAGAAAGGCGAAGACTTTCAGATAAAACACATGCTATTAAAACCAAGCTAATTAGCATAGATCTTTGAAAATATTGTTTCATCGGTACAGTTGAAATCTACTTCCTCGAGTATTGAAAAAGATGTTATTATCAATTTTAACCTAACTATTTAGCTTTGATGAAATGGTATAGTTATAAGCATCTATGCATATTATTCGTTGAGAATATAAATGGTAGGCGGTTGCTATGGCGCCTCTTCTAGAGGTGAGGAATCTAAAAACCTATTTTTATACTTTGAGAGGAGCTGTTAGAGCTGTAGACGGGGTTTCCTTTACACTTGAGAGGGGGGAAACGATAGGCATAGTAGGGGAATCTGGGTCTGGTAAATCGACGTTGGGATTCAGCCTCTTAAAGCTTGTTCCACCTCCGGGGAGGATAGTGGATGGGAGCATCTTCCTAGATGGGGTTGACATACTTAAACTGCCTGAAGAGACTATGAGGAAGGAGATTAGGTGGAAGAGGATAAGCATGGTATTCCAGAGCGCCTTGAACGCCTTAAACCCTGTGAAAAGGATTGGGGATCAAATAGCTGATGCGATAATGGCTCACGAGGATGTGAGTAAGAAGGAGGCTCTGCAGAGGGCTGCGGAGCTCTTAAAAGCTGTGGGAATAGATCCCAGCCGTGTTAATAACTATCCACACGAGTTCAGCGGCGGTATGAGACAGAGAGCCGTGATAGCCATGGCCCTCGCCCTACAGCCGGACATAGTAATAGCGGATGAGCCTACTACCGCCCTAGATGTTGTCGTCCAGGCCCAGATCCTGAATCTTTTTAAGAGGCTTAGGAAGGAGAGGAATATGAGCATAATCCTCATAACACACGACCTCTCACTAGTGGCGGAGATAGCTGATAAGGTGGCCATCATGTATGCTGGCAAGATCGTGGAGCTCGGACCGTCAGAGAAGATATATACAAATCCAGCCCACCCATATACAAGGGGGCTTATGGCTAGCATACCAAGAATCGGGGGTACTAAGGAGCTCTCATGGATACCCGGCTTCCCACCAGATCTTAGGAGCCCGCCTCCCGGCTGTAGATTCCACCCCAGGTGCCCGTTTGCTATGGATATATGTAGGAGGGAGGAGCCCCCGTATTTCCAGATAGATAAAGTCCATATATCAGCGTGCTGGCTACATAAAGAGGGGGCTGCTCCGGTTAAACAGTAAGGGGTGACCTGAATGAAGATCGAGGAGATAAGCGGTAGGGATGATGTGATCCTAGCTGGCATGGGCATTAAGATGTACTTCTCGCTAGCGAGATCTATAACAGAGATCCTAGCTAGGAGGAGTAGAGTTGTGAAAGCTGTAGATGGTGTAAATGTACTCATTGAAAGGGGTAAGGTCACCTGCCTAGTAGGAGAATCTGGATGTGGGAAAACCACCCTTGGAAAGCTAATAGTAGGTCTCTACAGGCCCACAGAGGGGTCTATATATTATAGGCCTTCGGAGGAGCTATCAAAGATATTGTTAGAGGAAGGTGTGTCATATATAGAGAGCAAGGGTGGCCCGATGTTCGATATATCAAGGGTAAGGGGTAGGGCTCTTAAGATGCTGAGAAGGGAGATCCAGATAGTATTCCAAGACCCATACGGCTCCCTCAACCCCAGGATGACTATAAAGGATATCCTGGAAGAGCCCTTAATTATACATGGCTACAAGGATGAGAGGGAGAGGCTGGAGATGGTTATAAAGGCTCTAGAGGATGTAAAGCTAACCCCGCCGGAGGAGTTCCTGAATAGATATCCATTCCAGCTGAGCGGGGGTCAGAGGCAGAGAGTAAACATAGCTAGGGCCATAATACTGGGCCCAAGGCTAGTGGTTGCTGATGAGCCTGTTTCGATGTTGGATGTATCTATAAGGGCTGAGATATTAAAGCTGATGCTAGATCTTAAGGAGCAGAAGAATCTGACATACGTATTCATAACACATGATCTAGCAGTTGCCAATATAATATGTGACTATATAAATGTAATGTACCTAGGGAGAATCGTTGAGCATGGCCCGACAGACGAGATACTCCTGAGACCTAAGCACCCATACACCCAGGCTCTGATCGCAGCGGTTCCAACACCAGATCCGAAGGGTAGGTGGAGAATAAAGGAGGTTCCGATAATAGGGGAGGTTCCAAACGCGATCTCGATACCTCCTGGCTGTAGATTCCACCCGAGGTGTCTATATGCTATGAATATATGTAAGAGCGAGGATCCGCCATTCTTCGGGGTTGGACCTAAACACTATTCAGCATGCTGGCTCAATAGAGAAGAGGTAGGCTCTAGCCCTAAGACCCTATAGCTAATCAATATATCATCCCCCACAATATTTTTAGTGGGAATATGAGGGTAAGAGTTGAGGCTGAGGTAAGACCTACAGAGGATATAGAGAAGGTTAGGAAAGCACTTTCAAACCTCTTTAACTTAGAGAGCTATAGGGTCACTGAGGTAGGCACATATAAAGTTATTATAGGGGAGTCTAGCTCGATAGCATCGCTGCTAAAGATCCGAGAGATAATAGTTAGGGAAAGGATAGCAGATACCGTGAGAAGGATATTGAGTAGAGGCGCTGTTGATAAATATCTATCGTTTAAGATAAATAAGCAAGCCGCATATGCAGGAAAGCTGTCCTTCGTGGAAGAGGATAGAGAGAGCAGTATGGGGCCCATAAATGTGTTCATCGAAACTAGCGATGTTAAGAGACTAATAGACTGGCTAGCCCCAAACACACCTGAGAAGGTTGCTAGCGAGATGCCAAGGGATCTCTAGTTGGGCGCCTAGATCACAGGTGGATCTAGGTGGGGTTAGAAATAAGCATCCCTCCATGGGCTGAGGTGATAACAGAGGGTAGGGCTAGGATCATAGCTCCTAAGAAAGATCTTTTCCTTAGAGTAGACGGCATATATGAGCCTTCACATGCCCCGGTCTTCTATAACCCGGCTATGGTGTTTAACAGAGATATGGCTATAGCTTTCTTAAATATATATTCAAAGCTATTCACTAGAATAGAAAGCGCCTCAGATCCTATGGCGGCGACAGGTGTTAGAGGTATAAGAATAGCTCTTGAGGTTGATGAAATATCTGAGATTATCTTAAACGATATTGATCCCCAAGCATGTAGGGTTATAAAGCTAAATATACTTCTAAATGGAATTTCAAGCATATCTAGAACTTATTGTGAAGACGCTAATCAGCTTATGATATCCCTCTCAAAGTCAGGGATCCACGTTGATTATCTAGACATAGATCCCTATGGCTCTCCAGCCCCATATATAGAGAGCGCGGTTAGATATGCAGGAATATACGGGGTTCTCGCAATAACTGCTACGGATCTTGGTCCACTAACTGGTAGATATCCGTCTAAAGCATTTAGGAGGTATAGGGCTCGTATAGATTCTAGCTTAGATTTTAGAAGAGAGCTTGGCTTAAGGGTTTTGATCTACAGTGTGGTTTCTAAGGCCTCTGAACATGACATAGCATTGAAGCCTCTGCTCTCATATTACGCAGATCACTATTACAGAGCCTACTTCTCAGTCGACATGGGCGCTTCAAAAGCTGATCAGCTATTGGCTAGAACAGGCTATATAGCGGTATGCCCTTCATGCGGCCATAGAGAAGCCCGCCGAGACATTGTTGAAGGGATCAGATGTCCTCTATGCGGATCACACATGACTCTTTTAGGCCCTGCTTGGCTAGGTTCTCTAGCAGATCCTGAGATAGTTAGGGGTCTAGCGAGCTCGATTGATAAATATGCGTGGCTTGAAACGAGGGAGAGGATCAAATGGCTTGTCTCTATACTTGAGAGTGAGAATCGTATTGATAGGCCCTTCTTCTATAGGATCGACTATCTGGCTAGACGTGCTAAAGTCAATATGCCTCCTAGGGAGAGGCTAATCGAATGTCTAAGATCTATGGGCTATGATGCCACTAGAACACACTTCGACAATATAGGGGTTAAGACAAACGCTGATCTAGAGGATATAGACAGGTGTTTAAAGTGTTAAGCCCTCATCTTTCTTAAAGCGGGATAGCATGATGAACACCTATCAAGTTTGAAGACTTGGTAGATAGCGAATGTTCAGAGAAACATTTAAATAAGCTAATAAGCTAAAAATTAGTGTGAAAACGCTATCGTTAGTATTCTATACCAAGTTATGCTAATAAAGTATAGATAGTATAGATAATGCAAAATCTATGAAGAGTTACATGGACAGACGATA
>JAVVGG010000007.1:0-25430 GCA_032249275.1 Desulfurococcales archaeon | reverse complement strand
GAAGCCCCAATGCCACAGGGCTAGAAATCCTGTGGATCAAGAGGCAAAGCAACCTAAAACAAATTAATATCAGCGATAGTCAATGACCATCGGGGGATAAGCAGGTTATGAGGAAACAGATATTAATAGTAGGTTTCGATGGGTTGGGTGATAGGCCTTCTGCTGAGTTAAGTGGGAGGACGCCTTTGGAGGCTGCAAATAAGCCTTCAATAGACTGGTTAGCCTCTATTGGGGCACAAGGCATCATTGACCCTATATCTCCAGGCATTATACCTGGTTCTGACACAGCGCACCTGGCGCTTTTCGGCTTAGATCCCTTTAAAGTATACCCTGGAAGAGGGCCTTTTGAGGCTATCGGCGCTGGCGCTGAGTTGGAGCCCGGCGATGTTGCTTTTAGGGGTAACTTTGCTACTGTAGATGAGAAGCTAGTTGTGATCGATAGAAGAGCTGGTAGATCTGAATATGGTCTAGACAAGCTTGTTGAGGCGCTTAATGAAGAGATAGGGGAGATCGATGGCTTTAAGGTTGAGTACTACAAGGCCGCTGAACATAGGCTAGCCGTGGTTATCAGGGGTGTAGGCTTATCTGATAAGGTCAGCGACACAGATCCTGGGGTTGAGGGCGAGAAGATCAGACCTTCGCTCCCCCTCGATAGCGACGCATCATCAAAGAGGACTGCAGAGCTTATTAACAGGCTTACCGAAAGGATCAACAGGGTTTTAAGGGATCATGAGGTGAATAGGAAGAGAATCGAGATGGGGCTTAAACCTGCTAACATTGTTCTTCTAAGGGGTGCTGGTAAAATGCCGAGGCTTAGGAAGATCTATGAGCTGGAGAGGGTACATATAGAGAAGGCGGGTGCCATAAGCGCAACAGCACTTATAAAGGGTGTTACAAAGCTCCTCGGATTCCACGTTATTCACCCACCAAGTGCTACCGGGGGACTTGATACAGATGTAAATGCTAAGGTTAGAGCTGCGGTGGAGATGCTGGATAAGGAATATGATCTAGTTTATCTTCACTTTAAAGGTACAGATACAGCTAGCCATGATAGGAAGCCTAAAGATAAGAAGGCTTTTATAGAGAAGTGTGATGTAGCCCTTTCAGAGATTTTCAGGGATTTCCTAGATAGAGTTGTTATAGCAATAACAGGTGATCATACAACCTCGAGCTTGATTGGTCAACATACAAGCGATCCAGTTCCTCTATTGATATATTCAAAGGAGATATTCCAGGACACGCTTGATAGATTCTCTGAGAGAACTGCTAGGTTGGGCTCTATAGGAAGGATAAGAGGATCCGATCTAATATATCTCTTGGCAGACCTTGCTGGAAGACAGGAGAAGTTCGGCGCATGATCTAGATTAAAGGCTTTGCATATCCAACAAGCCTCCATCTCCCCTTTATCTGTCTCGAGATAGCTATCCCCATCCCCTTGATTACTACAGAGGGTTTTGTGAGGGCTACCTCAATACGTTCCTTAGAGATCTTTGTTACAGTGCCCATCGTAGTATTGGTACCTATGGTGAGCATTATAGTCTCTTTTGGCTTTATCGGCTCAACTCCTATCATCTCTTTAGCTCCTACAACCCTCTCAAGCAATATATATTCCATTTCAAGTGCAGAAAGGGGATCTGGTGTTCTTCCTGCCCTACCAACTACGTTTCCAACAAGCTTATCCGCTTTCGTTAGGAAGGGATCCAACTCGGTTCCAAGAGCCACTAGCCCTCCCGGCTTTGCCTCATTAAACTCTGTATTACCGAACCTTATAGATGTAACCCTGGTTATAAGGGATATATACTCTGATTTCCCATCAGCCCTCTCTATTCTTACACCTGGCTTAATCTCGATCTCGTCCCCAATCCTTATAACCCCCTGGATTAGAGAGCCTCCTATAACACCTCCAACGAGATCTCTAGCAGGTGTTCCAACCTTGTTAACTTCAAAGCTTCTTGCAACAAACATAAGGGGATCTGCGTTTGGATTTCTCTCTGGGGTTGGTATTGTTTTCTGTATCGCCATTAAAACAGCATCTATGTTTACTCCATGAAGAGCACTTACAGGTATTACCGGGGCCTTCTCATAACCCATTTCACTGAGAAAGCTTTTGATCTCCTTATAGCTCTCAACAGCCCTTTCCTTACTAACAACATCTATTTTATTCTGGATAACAACAACATTTTTGATCCCTATGAGCTTAAGGGCCATCAGATGCTCCCTTGTCTGGGGCTGTGGACATGGTTCATTAGCAGCTATTACCAGCAAGGCCCCATCCATTAGAGCTGCGCCACTCAACATAGTAGCCATTAGAGTCTCATGACCAGGAGAGTCTACATATGATACTCTTCTAAGTAACTTTGACTCAGTATTATCGGGGCATCTACTTGATGTGGTATATGCCTCGGGCTCTTCTAGACCCTCGCAATAAGCTATATTACCATCTGCATATCCAAGCTTTATAGTCATAGATCTTCTTAGTTCCATCGAATGCCTAGCAGTCCAGATACCGGTGAGCGCTTGAACTAATGTAGTTTTACCATGGTCTACGTGGCCTACCACCCCTATATTGATCTCGGGCTGAGCGATCTTCCACATATTACATCCTATAGATGAAATATCCTCGGAAGAAATAAAGACACTATCCTCAGGATCTACTGAAGGTAATTACATAGATCTATAGTATCTATAGTGAAGGCCGCCCCCACATAACCCGCCTTCTGTTTCAGGGCATTTGGCTAAGCGGCCTACCCGCGCCTCACGCGGCCTTCACAGGCACGTTGGCCTTGCTCCCCGAGGGGCGGCCGTTTCACCGCACCCCACAGCTACTCTGGGGTTTAGCCCCATCCTAGCCATTGCTGTGGGGTCGTGCCGTTTCTGTGCCGTTGCCGCGGGGTCTACCCGCACCCCTTGCGGGGTCTCGGTGCCGCGGGGAGGGCGGTGTTTCCTCGGGGGCTTTGATCCCCCGTGGGCCCTGTGGAGGCGGCCTCCACTAAGATTTACTTTAAAGAGATGATATATTAGAGATACATCTGAGGATAATTAATTGTCTTCCATACGATATAACTACTTGGAATACATATTTGGGTGCTTTCGATGGAGTCTCTCTCTACCATATATGTTATATGTTTTCCCTACTGTTCCTCGGAAGAGAGATTTGCTATTGAGGAAAGGATATCTTCGGAGCTCGGGTTCCAGACCAGATTTATCGATAAAGGTTTCTACCCTCCTCAAAGTCTGTACGACGATACGAGAAAGCAATATAGATCTGAAGCTATTCTTAAATATCTATCCTCCCAGAATAAGGGCCAAATAGTTGTTGGAGTGGTGAAGGAGGATGCATATGTATATGGCTATAACTATGTCTTCGGCCATGCAGATCCTAAGAAGGGTGTATGTGCTATATATACCAAGAGAATCTATGATGAAAAGATCACTCTATATCTGGCTAGACTAACAAAGGAGGTTCTTCACGAAATAGGACATCTACTAGGTTTAGAGCACTGCAGCAATAAGGAATGTGTTATGAGTTTTAGCAATAGTGTTGCCGAGGTGGATAGGAAGAAAGCCTCTTTCTGCCCATCATGCAGCATAAGGTTAAGATCTATTCTAGCTAGGCTGAAGAGATAAGCTATATGTCATAAACCATGGGATTATTGTCAGGTTACAACTAATAGCCTCGCTTTTTAAGGCGAGGATGGCGATTTATAACCCTGTATCCTCTGGCATTCTCGATGATGATGGCGATGCATGTGAGTCTCGGAGCCAACCTCTTGTGATAACCGAATAGAAATGTTAAATACACTAGACTAAACATATGTCTCCGAGGCGATGATAGTAGCCATAGACCCGAGTTCCTCGATAAGAGGGATAAGGGTGATGGGTCGGAGGCCCGGTCCAGGGCTAAACCCTTTAAAAGGGGGTGTAGCCCAAACCTCCTAGCCCCAGGGGGCGAGGAGGAGGTTAGCTCTATATCCATACCCTAATATTTTTAGAGTTTCTTAACTAGAGAGATATAAAATAGTGCTAGTTTATATAACAACTCATTTGGGCTAGGCTTACACGCAAATACATATATATCTGAATCTATACTATAGAGGAGAATATTTCCAGAGATATCTTTGATAAGTGGTGTGCTCTCACCTGGAAGATCTAGATCTAAAGGTTCGCTGCATGAAACTCTTCTCCCTCCGAGGATAACCGAGATGGGATGTCTGAAGCCTGCTTCCTTTTCTATAAGGTAACGCCTATATTCATTGATCTCTGTGTGAGGTATTATGATAAGCCTTGATCTAAGACTTTCTATATCTATAGATATTGATCTCTCGCTGTCTATACATGCAACCTTAGACGATTCTGGAGTATCTGAAATTATATACCCAAGCTCTCTAGAGGAGTCTATATATTCCTGAGGACACGGATATTTATTATCTAATGATAATCTATAGCTAACTTTTTCTGTATCAGCCCATACATCTTCTGAAAGCCGCCAGCATAGATCTCCTTCTATATTTCCACATATATTTTTTATTTTATCACCAAGCTCGCCAGGGCTTATTATGATTGCGCCATGCGATATAGATATTCTATATATCTTCCCTCTGTATAGAGCATTTGCATTGAATGGCGCCAGAGATACTAATACATCATATCCCTGGGATGATAATCTGTTGAGCTCTTTTATAATAGCTATTAACTCTCTATCATCTAATACACGTAACTTAGAAAGATCCATTACAATAGATCCTTTTAAAAGCTTAACCAATACTTTGAAAACCTCACTAAATAAATATTAGGATTTAGCTCCCATATTTATTCAATAGAAACTTGGCTAGCTCTTCAGCCCCGTCTATATACACTCGCGGCACTCTTTTTTTACATTCCTCGATTGATATTCTAAGGGCTTCTGGATCTAGGTTCTCCTGATAGCATATACCGAGCTTATCAGCGAGGATTTTTGCATCTTCTTTTCCTGCTGTGAGTCTCCACTCGGGATTAGGCACTATTATGGTTGGCTTTCTATATGTGAGGGCAGAGTCTATAACCGTCTTACCAAGGTGCGTTATTACTAATGAGGCCCCAGCTATCCACCTAGAGAAGTCAGGATCGTAGTCAAAGACTATCCATCTAGACTTCTTCTTCTTATATATAGAAGGATCCACTTTACCTGTTTGGAGAACCACGTTATCCAGGTCTAAGGTGGATATCGCGTCAAAGAGCTTCTTAAATCCATAGGTACCTGCTGTGACAAGTATATACCCTTTATCCTCGATCTTATACTCTGGGACCTCATATAGGGGGCCGAACACCTTTCCCTTTGGAAGTATCTTTTTCTGCTCCTCCCACTGAAGCACTGTGAGCTCTGCTATTAACGATATATTTTTAGCGCTTGAGCTGGGCTTTGTAAATCTAACGCTACTTTCTATATTTATAACATGGATATTTTTGAGCCATGCGGCTATTGCAGGTGCTATGCTGTGGTTAGATCCAGAGCTGATGAAAATATCTATGTCTTTAACTGCTTTAAGGCTCTGGAACATAGCCTTTGGAAGCCCCTTAACAAGTTTAGCGAACCCCTCATTAGGTCCTCGAGGCTTTATAATCTCTATATATTCACCGTATTTCTTTACCTTCGATATAGTCCATTTATCGCTGCTTGGAACGTAGAAGACAATCTCTGCCTTTTTATAGAGTCTCTGTGCAAGAGACACAGCATATCCTGTGTGGCCTCCACCACTAGCGGTTATACCGACCCTCAATTGCCTCTACCCTTTCAATTTTATCTCTCAATTCCAATAATAAATCAGCTTCGCTAGCTCCTTATCTATGCTTATAATGCGGATATAGTTTTTGAACTATAGCTTCTAATATTATAATCAAAACCTTAACTATCCAGGGCATATCCCCAGCTGCTCTAGCTTCACACTTCAAGATTTCGTGACAGCCCTAAGAAGGGCTGTTTCTTTTGGCTGTGCTTGGGATTTTTCATATTAGCCGATGTTCATTTGGTGGATAAGTATAAATAAATCATAAATCTAAAAGCAACCAACCATTTAGCGACTTTGGATTTCCGAGATCTATGGGGAACAGCGCTGGGGGAAGCCTAGGGAAATAGGGAGCCCGAGGGTGGAAAAACACTCTCGGGTGAACAATAGGGGAAGTTCGGCTAGGAAGAACAGAATAGCCAAGATAATAGGTCTGGCAACCACGTGTTTTCCTAATTAATATTTTTTATATTTTGTAGATGTCATTAAAGGGGAAGGGAAAAGAAACATATGTCTCTAGGCTCAAGATACGAGACAAGAGGGCTTCCAGAGGCTAAAGCTTTAAGGGGGATCCTAAGGCCCATAGCTGCGGGTTTTTTAATAGGGCTTTTCATGGGTTTCGTAGATAGCTATGGCTATGCTGTTAGCGGTTACACGGTTGCTGAGATAGACTTAGTGGTTATTCCCGTAATAGCTAGGCTTCTTCTTGGAAGAAGTGCGGATCCTAGGGAAATTTTCATCGCAACTGTAACGGCTTTTGGTATATCCCTTTCAACAGTGATAACCTCTGGAATGCTGATCACATATTACTTAACATCAAAGATCTACTGGCTTTTCTATAGGGAGAGCGATTTCCCTGGCTGGCTATACTCAGGTTCTCAAGCATGTTTTCCGAACATATTTGTATGTGAATGGCCATACACATATCTATCTCTCGCAGCTTTAAGCCTGGTTGGAGTTGGATTCGCATATATATTGAGACATGTATTTCTGGATAAGCTTAACCTTCCATACCCTCTAGGTATGGCGTCTGCCATGATAGCCCGGTTAATATCCCTTATAAGGACTCAGAGGACAATTATTTTAGTTATAATATCTGGTATTGCGATTCAGATGATCCTCATAATCTCGCCTCCTGGTTCCCTAGATCTCACACCAGTTTTCACAAGCTCTGGCTATGGTATTCTCGCATCTCTATCATTTGATCTCCCAATATTCTTAATAGCTCTTTTACTACCTCCGAGGGTCTCTGTAAGCATTGGTGGGGGTAGCATTGTTACAGGTCTTATCCTCCTACCGATCGGAGCATCGCTATACCTATATAGAGTATCCCCAGGAGCCTCTTCAGATAATCTTGTTACAGCTGCATCCTGGTATCTAGCTTCCATAGTATTCGGTACTGTTTTCTCGTTAATGCTCTTAGTCGCTAGGAGCGTCTGGGCCCCTATCTCCCATACTGCTAGAACCATTATTGAGAGTCGGAGGGATAAGCTTCTCCTAGCTATGCTTCTACTTAGCCTATTAATGATCTTAGCTCTAGCCTATCTAAGATCAGGAGCCCCAGGTCCTAGCTATATCTTCTTCGGACTTATTTTGATGCTAATAATAGTACCGCTCCTGATAATCATAACATCATGGGGTGCTGGCGAGGCTGGTACCGTATCGCAAGCGTTCTACCCAACTTCGACTGTGTATATGTATCTAACTGGTTATAGAGGTTTTGCCCCTTATGTATACATGGATCATTATCTAGGGATCCCCATGCCCTCCTCTTTAAGTGCTTCCTCCCTCCATATATTAAGGGCTTCGAGGATACTTGGTATATCTCCTACCTTTATACTCTCTATGTTCTCGTTATCGTTCCTCATAGGCTCTCTAATAACTATCTACTATGGCTATCTATTGATCAATATATATGGTAATAACCCAGAGAGAATGCCTTTGGATAGATGGATACCATATACCCTTTGGAGTCTATCCGTATATAGGGGGGAGCTTGATTCAAAATCAATACTCCCAGGAGCTGTAATCGGTGTTCTTGTTATGATGCTATTAGCGATAGTGGATAGACTTACTGGGAAGAGCTTCTCCCCAATACCCTTCATAATAGGGCTTACCCTTACAACAGATCTTGGGATCCTCTTTATATTAGGCTCTTTCTTAAGATGGTTTGTATCTAAGTTTGGAGGAGGCGCGGAGAAACAGCTTATGATAGTGACCAGCTCCCTTCTAGCTGGTGTCGGAATAGCTATAGCAATATATACGGTTTTTAATGCTATAGCGCTTATATAGGTGGGAGAATGGATCTAGTTACTTTATTTCACATGGCAGTAGTTATATTGGCTTTAGCACTAGCTATAGCGATACTTATGAGGATATATAGATCTGATGTTTCCAGCTATGAGACTCTAAAATATGAATACTCAATTGTTGAGCAGCAGGTATTGCCCCAGCTGATCATAATAGGGAGATATATTAAGAGACTCATATTCTCGTGGGAATATCTATTGCTAGTTATAGCGTTTACATCGTTGGCTTTAATAGCGTCATATCCCTATCACATAGAACCATACTACATAGCAGCAAGAGTTCAGAAAGGGCTAGATCTGCCAAGTGACACGTTGATTCTATACTCGCCAAAAGGGGCTGATATAGATGAGAAGCTCCCAGGAATAGCCATAAAGATCTACCATGTATCCCTGGGAGAGCCTACAGTTATACATGCCAGCGGCAAGATCCTCAGGGCTTTTTCGGTGATTGCTGTAGATTGTAGATTGCTAGATCCATCTCTATCTGCCGATGTAACTTGGAATAATATTTATAGCATATGTCCTGAAAGCAATAGAACTGTATACATATCCCCACCGAGTTTCTATAACGGTGATATCTCTCTAAATGCTACTCTTTACTATGGCTATGAGGGCTTCAATATCTTTCTAAAGCCTTTTCCCGCAGAAATATTAAATAGGGTTAACAGAGTCGCTTGCCTTGGCGGGATCCTAGATGGCATATTTAAACAGATTGCGTATAGCGGTGGAATAGTTACCACAACGGATCTTTTGGGCGGCTCAATAGATCTTGGTAGCCCTAATATAGTTATAGCTAGAGGAAATTTCAGAGGAATCCTGAATAATGATACCCTTTCAAAATTAGGGGTGGAACTTGCATGCTATAGAGAGCATCTTTCCGGAGAGATCATTGAGTACATAAGAATAGGAGGAGAGGATAATGAATACATATACTCCCTTCTAGCTGGACTTGCTTCCGGTTCTCTACTAATTTTATTTAATAGATCTTATATGCTGCGTGTATCTCCCAGCAGCAATGCCATATTAATATCAGGTGGCACTGCGTGGATGTCCAATGTTTTTCCGCTCGTATCTCTAGCTTCTATAGAGCTTCTAGCAATACTGATTTTTGTGACATTCTATGGGGTTGGGAGAGTATTCCTATTTCAGGGAGATAAAGCTATGATGTCTCCTTTAAGTGTTCTAATAACATCCTTCATATCCTTTCTAGGATCCATAATCCACTTATTAATAGCTAGATCCAGATCCGGCTTCTTTTCATCATATATAGAAAGGATAATCCCAGCTAGAAATTATAGCTCTGTAGTAAAGGGATACTCGCCAAAGGATCTGGTGTCGATCGTTCTTGCCTCTATAGAGAAGTCAGAGTTCTTCGACGTGGTTGAGAAGGAGATCTTCGAGCAGAGCGATCATGTTAACGCTAGGTTAAGACTAGTATATAGATACGCTATAGGTGTTGGGGTGGATATAGGTATATATGTTTCCACACATAATACCGGATCGTTTCTAGATGTTGATATAGAGCCTTGGAGCATAGATGCAAGGGAGGGCGGCGTTCTAGATAGTATATCTAGGTTAATCTTAAGCAGGATCTCAGGAGGGATAGTGGTTGATAAGATATCTCGGGATTCTAGCAAGAGTTAGCTCTATTCTAGCTAGAAGATCATCTATATTGTCGCTAGTAATTGCAACAACATTTAATACAATCTTAATCTTAGCCCTTCCAAGGATCCCTATCACAACTATATATGCTCTCTTCTCTTCACTAGCAATATCTCTTTTATTGATAAGCGAACTCAGATCTTCCCTTATAAGCTTCTCAAAGGCTCTACACTATTATGGAGGCTCTAAAGGAGATAGACTGACAATTATATTATATTTATCTACTATAGCTTCCATACCAGGTTACATCATGGCAATCCTTCTAAACAATCCCTACATCATATTCATAAACATAATTTTCTCAATTTTAGTAATATCTAATATCACATCTCCACGCACCATTTCCTAGCATAAGCCATTTATTTTTAAACCCGCGGAATTTTGCCTTTAAGCAGGCATATCTTTACTCAAAACATTGCAACACTGGCTTAGCTCGCTAGTTTTAGAAGTATATGTGATTATAATCTCTGTCACTAGAGGTAGGGCGAAGTCAGAATGCTTGCTTATGCTTACTAGCTTGTGATCCAAATTCTTGGACGGTTAAAAATGATCTGCTGATCCAGTCAAATTATAGGGGAGCATTCATTGAGATTATAAGAGGATCTATATTGATTCGATCATTTATATTTGCTCTCATATATAGAGACTTTTTTATACGCACCCTTAACAGTACCTGTGATTTTTAATGGTGAGATCACGATTCTCTTCCCGCTACATCTCCTTAGCCTCGATATTGAGAATATGGCAGGGTAAATATCGCTTGAAACGATTCTTAGGATCCCGATCCCACTTTCAATCCTATATCTAATCAGTTTTATACTGGTCTCTGAAAAGCCTAGAAGTCCTAGGCTCTCCTTAACCGTCTCTTTTAAACAGCTTTCAAGCTCTTCGAAGCTAGGGCTATCATCTATTCTAACTACTCTGAAAACCATATACCTCTTTATGCGTTCTCTATGCATGCTCTTACCGCTAATCTTGGCTTCAATGATCTTTTTTCTAGATATTATACCTTTAAGCTTTACTACCATGTATATAGATGTTGTGGAGATGATTAGAGAGATTACTGCTATTATAAATGCAAGCCAGGTCTCCATCTTCTCAATACCTCAATCCAATTCGAGGCTATACCTCTAAAGCCAATCATAGATCCTAGAGCCCATATGGTTCCAGGAGGCCAGAGCTCATCGAGACTTCTTGCTCCAGAGGATATCAATATATCTATCCCCTCTTTATATGCGAGTTCTAAGCATCTCCTCATCATAAAGAGGTATTTGGGTAGGGTGTTGCTATCTAGTAGAGGTCTTAGCAGGAGTTCTAGCGCAGCCGATCCTCTCTTCATAACCTCCACCTGCTCCTCATCACACAGCTCTATATTGTTTCCATCGAATAATATTGTTGAGACTCTCTTCACCTTACCAGCTCTTCTGGCATGCTCTTTTTTAGATGGCTTATATGCTACTAGATAGCTCTCGCTTGGTTTGAAATTTTTTATATCATTTATAACTATTCTGGGTATCATGAGTATGTTTTCCACCATCTTAACTCCTTCTACCCCAACCATCCCTATAGCCTTATATCCCAATGCTTTGTATATCGAGATAAGCTTCTCTCTTCCAATATTATTTATCAGTACTAGGAGGTCTGCATATGGCAGATGTTATTCACCTCTTAAGGATCTCAGGATCTTCTCGACATCTTCTATCTTTCTGGTTCCTGGAAGTGTCATGACTATTCTTATTATATCGTCTCCCTCAGCTATTCTCAGCTTGCCTAGATATGCATCTTGTTTTGATAACCTTATAAAAACTCTTCCCTTTCCATCGAATCTTCTATCAAGCGTAAATATTAATGTCTCGAAGTCCCCTCGATCTAGGTTTGAGAGGATATACCTAGCAGTGCCCTCCGCCCATCTCCCCTTTAATCTCGTGACTATTCTTGTGACTGGGTTGCCGTAATGTCCTTCGAGGGATGAGATCTCCATGTTTCTTTCAAGCTCGTTCCAAAGATCCCTTGGTGTGGTATTTTTTATCGCTATAATCACCTTATCTAGATCCTCGGTAGCATGGGCTATTGTAGAAATCTCCAGCAGGCTTACCTTTATCGTAGCTCCCCTAGTTATAGCGTATCTGGGAGTTTAACGTTGTTTATGTAGTCCGGCTAGATCTCCTTGAAAAATACATATAGCAGTGGTTTGAAGCCCATGTTTGTGTAGAATTCAACAGCTATTTTATTCATTGGTGGGAATTCAGCTGATACGAGGCCTATGCCTCTTGATCTTAAGATCTTTATAAGTGATGTTACTAAGGTCTCTCCCACCCCTTTTCTTCTATAGCTTGGGAGTACGTATAGATCAGTTATCACCCCTGACATAAGGGGATCGTAGAAGATTCTCGACCTTATCTCAGCCCTTATAACCCCTACTATCTTGCCTAGAGAATCTGCTACTAGCATTATTACATCTTCCTTGTCAAACGATTCTGAGATGTATTTCCTTACAATCTCAGGTGCTTCATGCCTAACTGTGTAGAGCGGGTCGAACTCCTCGTTAAGTTTTTTAAGCCTCAGAATCAGATCTGAGATCTGGTCTATATCCTCTTTTTTCGCATGTCTTATGGTATATTCTCCTTTCTCTGTAGCCATGTTACCTCACCACCAAGATCTTATGTATCCGGCTTTCATAAGCGCTTCATACTTAGCCCTGGATGAGAGTATAGCTTCCCTAATATCGCTGAGAAGCTCTTCTCTTGAGAGTGTGATCCTGCTGATACCAAGTTCCATAGTCTTTAATCCAACAGCCAATGCTGTCTCGATATATGCGTCCCACTCTTCCATTGTGGGTATTATGTAGTCCTCTCTTAGTCCTTTTCTCTCAGCATACCCTGCTAGGGTTTCGGCAAATGTTATTATCATCTCATCCGTTATTGCTTTAGCCCTCACGCTTAAAACTCCTCTAAACATTGATGGAAACACAAGGCTGTTGTTGATCTGATTTGGAAAGTCACTCCTACCGGTGGCAACGATCTTTGCACCAGCTTCTTTAGCTTCCCATGGCCATATCTCTGGCACTGGGTTTGCGAGAGCAAATACTATGGGATCTTTATTCATCTCCTCAACCCATTCCTTCTTTATGACTCCGGGGCCTGGTTTAGATGCTGCTATAACTACATCCGCTCCTTTCATCGCCTCCTTTATACCTCCTTTTCTATGATCTGCATTTGTTTTGATTGCGAGCTCGTATTTCCATGGATTCTCGAACATGAGCTTATCTATATCATCTCTTTCGCTGTGGAGGATCCCCTTCGAATCTACGAGGACAATATTTCCTGGCTTAGCTCCATATTTGATCACTATGTTTGCGGCAGCAATATTAGATGCCCCAGCACCTATAAATGCTATTGTGACATCTGAGATCTTCTTCCCAACCAGCTTTAGAGCATTTATAAGCCCTGCCAAGATAGCTGTAGCTGTTCCCTGCTGATCGTCATGCCATACTGGTATGCTGAGCTCCTTTCTAAGTCTCTCTAATATGTAGAAGCACTTGGGACTCTCAATATCCTCTAGATTTATACCTCCGAAGGCCGGCTCTATACTCTTCACAATAGATATAAACTCCTCCCTATCTCTAGCTCTTATAGGTAGTGGGATTGCGTCAACTCCTCCGAGGTATTTAAAAAGTAAAGCCTTACCTTCCATAACAGGGTAGCTAGCTTCAGGACCTATATTTCCAAGCCCAAGTACCCTTGAGCCATCAGTAACTACTGCTAGCATATTCCACCTTGTCGTGAGTGTAAAGCTTAGGTCGGGGTTTCTCGATATAGCTCTAGAAGGTTCTGCAACCCCAGGCGTGTACCAGATTGCAAAATCTTGTAGGGATCTCACGGGAACCTTTGGAATGACCTCAATCTTACCTTTATAATCTCTATGAAGCTTAAGCGATAGCGCATACCATTTATCTGTTGACATCGAGCCGCTCTCTTCAGAACCTATAGATGGGGTCAAGGAGAAAATCCCCATAACGATTTTCGTTTTAAAAAAAATAAATATATATTTATATTTGGGAATAAAGATCCTTATCTCTAACACTCATAGTCGTCCGGTAGTTTAGCTCTGAAATACTTACCGGTTTCAGGACTCTTGAAGAGCCCTATTTTAACACCCTTCCTACCCTTTGGGGCTAGTGGCCATACCTTCTCCGGAGCTATCTCTACCTCTTTACCTGTGGTTGTATCTTTTACCTTAACTTTATTCTTACATACCATGGTATTTCCCACATAGAATCTATACCATGGCTAATATAAAGGTTATCTAGGTGTTAATGAGGGGTTTATAGAGGGCATGTGTATTTCCAATGTGATTAGAATTCTCTGGGATCTATGATATAGCATAGCTTTATCTCTCTGAGACCTTGCAACTTTGGGAAGACCTGTGGCAGAAGGCTCTTTACAATCATTCATATGGCCTCCTCCTGCTAGGGATATAAGGCTCTCAATTCATGTGCCAGCATCGATAATCACAGTTGAGCATGGAATTGTTAAGAAGACTCTAGTTATAGGTCTCGTTGCAAGAGCGTCAGCTATATTTAGAGTTGATAGAATAGCTCTCTATAGAGATCCTGGGTCCGCTGTCTCAGATCTAGAGTTTATTAGAAAGATCCTCGAGTATATTTTGGCACCACCGTATCTTAGAAAGAGGTTGTTTAAAATAGATAGGGATCTCAGGGCGGTGGGCATGTTGCCACCACTTGCCACAGCTTCTCATCCAACCGAAGAGGATATAGATATTGATCATATAAGACCTGCTATGGTCACCAGGATTATAGGGGATAGAATATGCATAGATCCAGGCTTAGATGGTGAGGTATGTATAAAAGTAGATAGGAGTATAAGACTTAAGGTTGGTGAGATCATATATGTTAGGATCTCGAGAGACAGGAGTATAAAAGGTATTGCAGGTGTTGATGAGGTTAAAAAGATATATTGGGGTTATAGGGTTGAGGTATATAGTAGTCTGAGGGAATCTATAGAGGCGTCTCGAGATGAGCTCTACGTAGTTGCGACTAAGAAGGGATCTCATAATGTTGATGCTCTCTTGGAGAGGATAAGATCTGAAGGGGTCGGTGTTTCACTGATCTTTGGATCTCCTGATAAAGACCCTGACGAGATAGCGTTAGAGGAGGGGTGGAATTTAGAAGATATCCCTTATGTTAAATTCAATAGCGCTCCTCTACAGGGTGTAAGGAGTATAAGAACTTATGAGGCGATATATATAACCCTCGCCATGATCAACAGCATCATCTATAGAGTTAAACAGATATAAGCTTTCAACGCTGAGAATCACCAGGCATAGAGCTGGTGACAGTAGTTGGGCCATAGAAAGTACTCAGCACCCAGAAGAGGCAGCCTGGGGTTTAGGCCTAGGAAGAGGGCGTCAAGACTTCTACCTAGGGTGAGGAGCTGGCCAGAGCCTCAGCTAGATAGACCAACACTTTTAGGTTTTATAGGCTATAAGGTTGGGATGACGCATGCTATAATTATAGATGATAGGGAGGGTAGCCCAACACAGGGTAGAGAGATCTTTGTTCCTGTAACGGTTGTCGAGGCACCCCCAATAATACCCCTTGCATTTAGAGTTTATGATAGGGATCCTAATAGGGGGCTTTATACCCTTACAGAGGGGTGGATCGAACCTCCGAAGGAGCTCGAGATATATAGAAAGATCTCAACCTTCAGACCCAACGATCTTGATAGAGCTCTAAAGCTAGCTATGAATGCTATATCTAGGATCGGCAGGGTATCTGTTATAGTTGCAACACAGCCCAAGCTAGTTGGAGGTCTGGAGAAGAAGAAGCCGGATATCTTGGAAATAGCTGTTGGGGGTAGCGATATTCATAGCAGGCTTGAATATGCGTCTAAGATCCTTGGCAACCAAGTTAAGGTTTCTGAAGTGTTTACACCGGGTATGTTTATAGATGTAATAGGAGTTACAAAGGGTAAAGGATTTCAGGGGGTTATAAAGAGGTTCGGTGTTAAGGAGTTACCCAGATGGCACAAACATAGGAAGGGTAGTAGAAAAGTAGGTGCCAGAAGCCCTGCTATGGGTGCCCTTTCAGAGGTTCCGCAGGCTGGACAGATGGGGTTCCACAGGAGGATCGAGTATAATAAGAGGATCCTTAAAATAGGTTCCGATCCCAAAGAGATAAACCCGCTAGGAGGATTTCCGCATTATGGCCTTGTAAGATCCGACTATCTATTGATACATGGGAGTCTTCAGGGAACGCCTAAGAGACCTCTAGTGCTCAGATACCCGGTTAGAAAGCCGCCTTATGAGGTTAGCGGCGCGCCTAAAATAGTTTATATCTCCCTCGAGCCCAAGATGTGAGGTGGTATATAGTGGGGATAATAGAGATCGTGTCTCCAAAGATAAGGGATGCTCCAGAGGTAAATATATATGATCTAGAGGGTAAAGCTGTTTCTAGGATAAGGCTCCCAGATGTTTTCACACTTCCAATAAGGATCGACGTTATTAGAAGAGCTCATCATGCAGCTCTCACAGCGTCTATACAGCCCCAGGGGAGAGATCCCCTAGCTGGTAAGAGAAGAGTTGGTGAGAGCTGGGGTATAGGCTATAGCGTTGCGAGGGTGCCTAGACTTGATAATGGGAGGGCTGTTATAGCTCCTATGACCAGAGGTGGTAGGAGGGCGCATGCACCAACAACTATGAAGGTTGTTGAGGAGGAGGTGAATAAAAAGGAGAGGATTTATGCGATTGCCAGTGCAATTGCAGCGACAGCACTTAGAGAGTTCGTTATTAAGAGGGGTCATAGGGTTCCCGAGGGGGTATCGCTTCCAGTGGTTGTTGTAACTGATATGGAGAATATATCCAGCTCTAAACAGGCTAAAGATCTTTTAAGTAAAATAGGCTTGTGGCAAGATGTTGAGAGGGCATATAATGGTATAAGGATAAGATCTGGGAAGGGTAAGAGGAGGGGTAGGAGGTATGTTGAGCCTAAGAGCATATTGGTTGTTATCTCGAGGAAAGACGCCAACGCCATCAAGGCTTTCAGAAACCTTCCGGGTGTTGATGTTGCATATATAGGCTGTCTTGGAATACAACATTTAGCACCTGGGGGTGTTCCGGGTAGATTGATGCTTATATCCGAAGAGGCTTTGAAGGAGATTGGGAATAGGTTTAAGGTGATCCATATATGAGTGAGGAGGTCTCAACATCTAATATTGATCTTCAGAGTATAATTATAAGACCTGTAGCTAGCGAAAAGGCGCTCCTACTTATAGAGAGGATGAACACATTAACATTTATAGTGGCTAGGAACGCTAATAAAAAGCTGATTAAACAGGCTGTTGAAAAGCTATATAACGTTAAGGTTGTTAGTGTAAGAACTCTGATAACGAGAAGCGGTGAGAAAAAAGCTTATGTGAGACTCTCAGATGAATATAAAGCTTCCGATATTGCTACAAAATTAGGGCTGCTCTAGAGGTGGTGTAGATGGGCAAGAGACTCTTGCAGCAGAGAGCTGGCAGGGGATCGCCGACATTTAGATCTCCATCCCACCTTAGAGTAGCACCAGCTAGATACCCGCCTATTGAAAAGCTTGGTGAGAAGACTATTGTAGGCTATGTAGAAGAGCTTGTCCATGATCCAGGTAGGTGGACGCCTCTAGCAAAAATAGTTACCGTGAATGGGATTGAGTTCTATACAATAGCTGTTGAGGGCTTAAGCAAGGGTCAGGAGGTTATGATCGGATCTGAGGCTCTAATGTCTTCCGGCAATATATTGCCTCTTAGAGCTATACCAGAAGGGACAAAGATCTGTAATATCGAGAGAAGGCCTGGTGATGGGGGTAAAATAGCTAGGAGAGCTGGTAGTTATGCCGTGCTTATAAGTAAGAGTCCGGGTAAGGCTTTAATACAGCTGCCTAGTGGTAAGGTTATGGAGCTGATGGATCTATGTAGAGCCACTATCGGCGTGCCAGCAGGCGCTGGGAGGCTTGAGAAGCCACTGCTAAAGGCAGGCGCTGCTTACCATAAATACAAAGTCACAGCTAGAAAGTGGCCTAGAGTTAGGGGTGTTGCCATGAACCCTGTGTCCCATAAATTCGGTGGCGGTTCCCACCAGAGCGAGTCTCATCCAACAACTGTATCTAGAAATGCTCCGCCTGGTAGAAAGGTAGGGCATATAGCTGCTAGAAGGACTGGGCTTAAGAAGAGGTAGAGTTTTTAGATGAAAAGCTTGTTAGATCTCTAGCTCTTCTATATTCTCTATAGCTATCTCCTACATGTAGATATAAAATTATCCCGGGATATCTCTTCTCCACCTCTCTCAATATGTCCTCATCATCCTCGTGGATCTCGGCTATATTATATGTCTCAGCAACCCTTTCTATAATCTTCACCTTGAATAATCTGGTATCGATCATCTCGTGAAGTCTCGGAATGTTTATTGGGGGTCTATATGGATTTCTATTTCTCGTCTTCTTCGATGGCCTCATAATTATGTATATACCTCTGCCGAGCTCTACACCTATTTTCGAGAGTTGTTCCACTGTTTTATCGAGAAGATGCTCGGGTCTTCCCGTGAGTATAAGTATTTCTAGGTTTCTTCCGATACATCTTTGGAGTATCTCGATACCGGCTTTTCTAGGTATATCGAGATCCAAGAGATCTTCTCTTAAAAATATCTCCCAAAATCTATTTCTATTCCCTCTAGCCTCTTGCTTTGCTATCGATAATCTTCTGGAGACGTCGAAGAGAACACCGTCTAGGTCAACTATGCATATTCCGCGTCTCTTTTCCTCTAACATCTAGCTCCTCTCTCAATTTCTCTTCTGCTTTTCTGAAATAGTATCCTGGTGTTCTCTTCTCGCCGAATGCCTGTATCCCTTCTTTCCTCAGCTTTTCCCTCAGCTCCGAAGCTTTCTCCTTAGTGATTTCCCCTACCCGTTCTAGATAGTCTATAACCTCCTCAGCTTCTCTCTGATCTTTCGCCCTTGCTATGAAGTCCTCCGGAGACGGTTGATAGCCTCTCCAAGGATCTCTATAGAGATCCTTCACCCTCACGCTATGAATTTCACCCTCGATCTCCTTGTAAAGATTTGGAAACATCCTTTTGAACTTCTCTCTATCCCATTCCATTACAGCTACCAATAAACTTTAGATCCTGGGGATAAATAAAGGCAAAGCTGCTTTCATTTTATCGTAGTTTTTGTTGTTTTAAAATGCTTAGTACTATAGAATATACCTCTTTAATAATCTCGAAAGAAGCATAGGTTTAAGAAAAATATAAGATCACCATGGATTCCAAGATCCTTGGGGCTGGAAGTCTCTTGATAGCTAAATGTGAATCTCTGCGGTGAAAGATCCGCAAAGTGTGTGATGACCAGCCTATAGTGAATAGAAAGCCATAGTAGACCGGAAAAGCTATGCTATCACCTCCCCAGGATTTATTATGGCTCCTGCCTTCACTCTCGATCCCTTTCCAATGACGCATCCTATCTTCGCGTATTCTCTACCTCTTACAAGTCCTCTTCTCTCTGGTTGTACGGCTATATTCCATGTTATTGTGTTGGGCTCGACTACTGCTCTCTCACCTATTACTGAATAGCCTATATAGCTCCCCCTTCCTATTGTTGCGTTGCTCATTATGAGGGATCTGCTGATCTCTGAGTAGGAACCTATGACGGCTCCTTCTTCGATGGAAGTGGAATTTCTTATGAAAGTATTTACACCTATGAAGACCTCCCTCCCTATATATAACGGGCCTTTGAGCACTACGTTATGATCTATTGCTGCATCATCTTCTATAACTATTGGGCCCTCTATGATTACAGATCTAGCTATAGAGGCTCTAGAGCTTATATAGCTTCTATCTAACTCGCTGAGTATGTGGTAACTTGCTGTAAGAAGATCCCATGGCGAGCCTATGTTAACCCAGTAATGGCCCCAGAATATCGCTCTGACCTTCTTGCTACCTACAATTTTATTGTATGCAGCAACAATATCTCCCAGCTCTTCTGTGTAGTCAAATATCGATCGATCCAGGACATAGATCCCTCCGGATATGTATGTTGCCTCAGCCTTACCCAACTGTACCTGACTAGCCTGTCTAACAGCCACAATTCTACCCCATTCATCAACCTCAACAACTCCGTGGCTTGGAAGAGGTGTTTCTGGGACAGCTAGCATTGCTCCTTCGAAACCCTCTTCTAGGGATGCCATATAGGTTGAAATATACGCTGAAGGGCTAACCAATATATCCCCATATACAAGTAGGAATCTCTCTTCAGGATCTAGTTTCATCCTATCTCTAGCTGATAGAAGAGCGGCCTCAACACCATGTCCCTTCTGGTCGATCACTTCTATCTTAGCAAGTCTTCTATATCCCCCTACCTCTTTCTCCATTTTATCAGGCCTATCAGATACAATATATATCTCTCTATAGCCTGAAGCTATGACCCTCGATATTACGTGAGAGATCACACTCTTACCAATGATCCTTAGAAAAGCTTTTGGCTCACCCCTAGTAAGGGGATCCATCTCCCTTCCAGATCCTCCAGCTAGGATTAATGCCTTCGTATTATTCATTCAAAGTATCTCCAACTCTATAGTTGAAAGAAAGATAAAGAGGTTTAACCGTTCATTAGAGAAATGTTGCTTATAGTGTTTTTAGAAATTGTTTAAGACCTGCCTCAGACTCCCCACAGTCTCCTCAGGTGGTCTTACTCAAGTTCAGCCGCAGGTCTTGGAAATTCGAAGTCATAGGATATTTTGTAGACGAGAGTTATAATGTTGAGATTATAGAATCTATCGCCCCTAACTATCCATAAAATTACCGAATGACCCTAACGAATGTTTTTGCTCACAGAGTTCATAATATAATTAAAAATTTAGGAATGCTATCTGCTGGTTCTACTGCTTAATAACTCTATCTTCTCAGTGTGGTATGAATATTATAGTAGTTAGTGTCTCATGTTGGAATCAACTATCGCTTCAGATGCTCTTCGAACCAACCTGAGATATGCCTTATATTCTCAACTCTATGCTTTGGCTTGCCGCTTCTGCTTAGCTCGTGATTCTCCTTTGGGAATAGCACTAGCTTTGTTTTAACCCCGTTCAGCTTTAGGGCTCTGAAGAATGCTATTGCCTGGTCTACCCAGCATCTATAGTCCTCTAGGCTGTGGATTATAAGGGTGGGGGTTTTAACTCTATTAGCATATCTCAGAGGGCTTTTCTCTAGGCATCTATCTGGGTTCTCCCATGGTATGCATCCTATCTGATCTGGCACAAAATAATGCCCTATATCTGTTGTGCCGAACATCGAGATCCAATCGCTGATAGATCTCTGGGTTACCGCTGCTTTAAATTTATCTGTTTGAGTTATGATCCAGTTTGTCATGTAGCCTCCATAGCTTCCCCCTGTAACACCCAGTCTCTCGGGATCTATATCACTATATATTTTCAGTGTTTCATCAACAACCTCCATTAGATCCATATAGTCTCTCTCCCCATAGTGCTTCCTTATATCAGCGAACTCCTCGGAGTATCCATCGCTACCCCTTGGGTTTGAATATATTAATGCGAAACCCCTTGAAACCAGATATTGGAATTCATATGTGAAGCTCCACCCATACATAGTCTTCGGACCTCCATGTATATAGAGGATCGCTGGGATCTTCTCCCTATCTTTTCTACCTGGCATTAATATCCAGCAATCTATATAGGCCCCATCGCTAGTTCTTATTCTATAGTGCATGGGTTTCGATAGCCTATGTGTTTTTATAAAGAATGAGTTGAAACTTGTCACTCTTTTCATAGATCCCCCTCTCATTATGTAGAGCTCCTTAGGCTCTATAGGGTTCATCGCGGTTACCAATACGATCTCGCCATCTACTAGGCTAAACTCGTCTATCACTCCTTCCCGAATCCTCATATATGTTTCGAAAACCTCTTCCATAGGATCGTATCTCTCAATATATACTTCTCCCCCATCTGAGACCATGAAGTAGATCTTATCATCGGATCCCCATATAACGTTCGGAGAGCATGTGGGCCCCCTAACATCCGTGTTTATAGTATTTAGGAAGTTCCTATCAAGCCTCCCCCTTGTATCTAATAGCTCTTCTCCTGAGGTGCTGTATATGATAAGTCTATTGTGTGTTGCAAAACCCCTTTCCCTCTTATGACCTATCACAGCTATTCTCTTAGACGTTGGTGACCAGGCTATGCCATTTATAGTAACCCCATCGGCGATCTTTATATGTTCCCCCCTCTCTAGATCGTATAGGTATAGTTGGTGAATATATGGCGTCGCGGGATCTATGCTAGCTGTATATGCTATATATTTCCCATCTGGGCTCCACCCAGCCATGTTGATCCTCATATCGTCCCTAGAGATCTTCTCTCTATTGCCGCTTTCAACATCCACTATGTAGAGTCCTCTCTGAATTGAATATGTATAGCCTTCAGCATTAAACCATATATCGATCCTATCTATAACTTTGACATCCTCCTCAATCTTTCCATCGTTGGCTATAACCGCTAGGTATCTAGAATCGGGCGACCAAGTGAAGCTGTTAATACCTAGATCGAATATCGTTACAAGTCTCGGCAGGCCTCCAACCCTAGATACCCAGATCTCAGCTCCTCTCGACTCTTCCTTCAAGGTTCTTCTGGAGATGAATGCGTATCTCCTCCCATCTGGTGCTGGTGTTGGGCATTTATCGTAAAGACCATTCTCTATGGGTGTATATTCCATTGTTGCTAGGTCTAAGAGCCATATGCTTGACTCATATCTATCCCTCTCAAGGGAGATCCTGGTTACTGTGAAGAGGGCTTTAGATTTATCAGGGAAGATCGATGGATTCGATACAAGCACTATATTAGAGAGATCCTCGGGCTTTAAATCACGCTGCATATGGCCACCAGCTATATGGTTGAAAAGGTATTTATAAAGCTATTGTTTTGGCGATATCTATAGGCTGAAGCTATACTCTTTAACCCTAACAGTAGTTAGATTAGGTCTCCCTATAACTGGTCTGCTAGAGCATGAGACTACCCCGGAATCATCGATATAGTAGTATTTACAATCCCTGCTCTTCGGAAGCGGAGACTCTATTATTACAAATACCCTCTCAGACAATGGTGATAGTGCGAAGCATCCACTCTCAACACAAGTTATAGTTACCAGCGGGAAGCCCGGAGCGACTCTACTCAGCATGAAGAGAACCATGTCCTCGAAGCTTTCGAGTTTGATCCTTATATGGGGGTGAGAGATCTGACCGCCCATCCATATCCACCTCTATCTAATCTACAACCCTAGGCTATATATTGATACACTAGGAGGATAGGAAGGCACCATGTTTATTGTATTTTCAGGTGGGTCTTGCTGCTGAAATATCTCAAACCCCATATTAGCGAGACTCTCCTTATTCCGAGGAAGTGAAGGTTGCTTATATTAACATTCTTCAGGTATTTCTTCGCAGCCTCGTAGCATTCGAAACCTGTTTAGCAGGGTTGGCGGGGTGTCGTTCATCATGAAATCTGGGTGGAATACTAGGAAGTATATGGTATTGTATTGCCTAGGTTTGCTATGAATTCTGCTATCACCTCGACTTCCTCAGAATCTATATAGTGTGGCAATAGAAGTGTTGTTGCACCGAACACTGGTACTTCTAGTCTTCTGTGGTAAAATTCTCTGTATACAGGTTCGAAGTTCTCTAAAACCCTCTTATTATCCATATCCAGCTAATATCTTATAGAGCGTTGGGTCAAAGGCTTTTAGGTCGAACTTCACATTTCCCTCGCTCTCAACCATATGTTCCATAGCCCTTCTAACTAGTCATGGGTTTCCATCCATTCTCAGAACCCTGGGTATACGCATATATTGGAAAGCCACATCTAGTCCCTGCCGGGCAGAACCATGCGTTGCAGCAGTTAGGTATATGTGGGTCTAAATAGTAATATAGAAGTAATATAAATATAGATAGGCTCTATCTTCTCCTGGCAGATAGACCATTCTCTCACCCCTGTTACCTCTAATTCCACAATAGCCTGTGAATCCCTCTGGGATTATACATTACTGTCACACATATATTACACCTAATCCTCCAGAACCTCCTCGAGGAGGTTCTGGAGGAAGGCCGAAGAGTTCTCTAGCCCTTTTATGACTCTCTATAGCTATTTTAAGGGCCTCTTCTGGTCTCGGCTTTACGCAGTTCTTGCAAACCTCTATTGCAAAGGATATATAGGTGATTCTAGGCCACATAACCTACATCTACTTCTAAGTCTGAGGCTCATATCCACTCTATAATTAATATAATATTTCTACTGGCTTTTTCTATATAACATTAATTCCCTTAAGCCCTATCTCATATGGGTCTCTCAATGAGAGCGCTCTATATGATATCCTCTATAGGGCTTGGACATGCTGCCAGGGCTAGAGTTGTTGCTTCCGAGCTCACTAGAAGGGGCTTTGATGTGGAATTCATAGCCTCTGGAGCTTCTGGCGAATATCTCGAGGCCTGGGGCTTCAATGTTAATAAGCTGTCTAGGGAACTTAGAAGTCTTGGGGATGTTTTCTATAGAAACTATCTTAGGAGGGGTTCTGGGGGCTTCTCCCTAGGAGTTGTTATGGAGATGGGTAGAGTTGCTTCTAGGAATAGGGTTATTGTCGAGGGATCTATAGATCTTGACGATTATGATCTTCTCATAGCTGATGAGTCCTGGGAGGCTATGGGAAGCAATAGGATCCTCTCGCATAAGATCCCCAAGGCTATTCTCATAGACTTCATAGCCTACAGGGCTAGAGGATTTTCAGAGATTATCCCTAGAATCCTTGTAAACAGGTTTCTTACTAAAGCGTTCAGAAGATTTGATCTAAGACTCTTCATAGGTTTTAGAGAGGGTTTAAGAGGAGATAAATATGGATTTAAATATATAGGCCCCATACCACCGGTTCTAGAGAAAGAGATGCTGGATAGGGATAGCGCTAGAAGAATGCTAGGACTCGGAGATGGAGTCTATATATTATTCTCGCTAGGAGGCACAGGAGCGGGATTCGAAACACTTACCAAAATCCTCGATGCTATGAGGATCCTAAGAGACTGGGATATTGATGCTGAGCTAGTAGTAGCTCCAGGATCCCGAGGGTTTCTAGAGCATCTTAACAGGCTAGGTGTTAAAGTTGTTGGTGATAAACATGTATATAAACTCCCGACCCTCGTCAGAGCATTCGATGTAGTTGTCTCACCATCGGGTCTGTCAACAATATCCCTCTTAGCCATATCAGGAGTTCCTGGGGTTGTCTTCCCCCTCAGAGGTCATTTCGAACAGATTGAGAACTCTCTTCTAGTCTCAAGATATTTTAGCAACATATATTCTCTAGGAGAGGCCTGGTCCCCGACCG
The DNA here is from genome assembly GCA_032249275.1 of Desulfurococcales archaeon. GTDB lineage: Archaea > Thermoproteota > Thermoprotei_A > Sulfolobales > AG1 > AG1. Next base: position 280 of record JAVVGG010000007.1, on the reverse strand, counting down.
ATATGGCTAGAACTATTAAGAGGGCTCTTGGAGCAGGTTCTGCAAAGGGTTATCGGGGTGTGCTAGGGGATCCCTCTATGGTTGCAGATCTCCTATCTCAGCTTTCCTTTAGGGCTTTATAGAGTGTTGATGTTGCTCAGGATATTCTATGATGATGTCCACAGGCTTCACTCAGATCCTTATGGAAGGCATCCTGAGAACCGCTTGTCCCCCGATGGTCATTGATTGTCATTGGTATTAATTTGTTTGTGTTGCTGTGTTTTTTGATCCACAGGGATGT
>JAVVGG010000006.1:0-26463 GCA_032249275.1 Desulfurococcales archaeon | reverse complement strand
AGCTGGGTTTAGACACCGGTCAGGCAGGGGCTCTTTTATACTCATTAATACATACTTTTAGCCCAATGATAACAAGGCTGTGCCCCATGATCTGGTAGAAATAGCCAATGAGGTCGCTTTAACCATTTTTATAGGTGATGATAGACCTACGATATAAATTCTAAAACATCTAAAACAATGAAGATATCTGTTGATGTATATAGTTATGAAAGTTGAATGGCTATTAAGAGATAGTTATCTGAGAAGTTTGGATTGGAAGCCACTATAGGGAAAAAAGACTGAATATATGTAATGAGTCGGAATATGTCTAGACTAGTTAAAGGCTATCTGCCACCTAGCATGTACTACAAACCTGGTATTGTCCCCTATACTAGGATCCGGATAGCCTCGTTTACCTCAACATAGGTTCATGCTTATTTCCCCTGCCTGCCGGTGGAACAGACCGTCGTGAGACAGAGGGGTGGCTAGGCTTTATTATCCTTATATAAGGCTATGTTGCTATAAGGGGATTGTATGCTAGATTATTTGGCTGTTTAGTTGCGGGAGATAGTTACATAACAATTGATAAGTATGAGAGAAGTAGAATCAGGATCTTTGATTCATCAAGGAAGTTTCTAGAGTGTATAATATGTGTAATGATTAAGATACAGAAGTTTTGATAAATAAGATAGAATAGAATTTTTAAAAGCCGAAAAAGCAAGTTATATATTACGATTATATCTATAGCCTAGCCCCCCTCCTCAAAAGGTCGGACTCTACCCACGGGGGGTGCGGGCCGCCTGAGGGGAAGGTGACCCAAGTACGAAAGGAACGGGTCGCCGCGGCCTCTAGTCTACCGGTTGTCCGGCAGGGCATATGCCGGGCAGCCACGCCGTAAGGGATAACCGCTGAAAGCATCTAAGCGGGAAGCCCACCCCGAAAAGAGGCGGCCGCTCCGCCCGCGAGGGCGGACGAGGGCTCCCGTAGAAGACGGGGTTGATGGGGCGGGGGTGTATGTCCCGAGGGTTTTCCGAGGGACGAGCCTGCCGCTCCCAATCGCCCGAGGCCGTGGGCCTTGCCCAGGGGTGCTCACGCGGGTTTCCGTGTGGGCGGGAGCCGGCCTGGATGCTAATATGGGCTGCCAGCGCTCATGAGATTTATCTATAGATTTAATCTCTGTTTATTTATATCTATCCATGTTGCTATATTTTTGTTCTATTGATCTAGTTTTTCTAGTATTTCATGGAAGGTGTTTTTCTTGCAGTATCTGCAGTAGTGATATAGGGATTCGAAATCAGAGATTCTATAGCTTGCCTCGAAGATCCATTCTCTCCCACATGATCTACATCTAAGCCTCCACCCAGGCAATTAGATCCCTATATATTAGTTTTTTAGAATATATTATATTGGGCCCCGATGTAGCCGACGGGCGATCCGATGTGTGAGGAGCCACTGTAGCTTTTAGGGGCCCGGTGCTGAGGAGCGGATATTGTGATCGGTGATCGTCCCATGCAGTCTGAGGATCTAGATGTTTATCAGCTTCCCATGAGAAAGATATTTTGGGTGCTTAGTTGGTAGTATCGATTGTGGTACCCCATATCGGTGATCCCGGTAGATTGGGACGGCTTATTAGATCTATATCGAGGGTCAGCGATGATGTGGAGATAGTGGCTGTGCTTGGAACGCCCATACCTTCAAAGATCCGTGGAAAGGGTGTTAAGGTCATATACCAGAGCATACTTAAATACCCTGGCAGGGGAATAGCTATGAGGGACGGCTATTACTTCTCCGACGGAGAGGTTATAGTCTATATAGATTCTAATACCGATAGAGCAGAGCCTAAGAAGATAGGAGAGCTGTACAGACCAATCCTAGATGGATATGCAGATGTTGTTAAAGCAGGTTTTTCAAGAAGATTCCTTCAAATTGAGGAGAGGATAAGAAAAACACTAGCCAAGTTATATCCAGGGCTTCAAAATATAGAGCATCCACTAAGCCCATATATAGCCGCTAAGAAAAAAGCCTTATCAGTTGTAGAGTGGGAGAGCGGCTGGGGGGCTGACATAGCGATCCTCATAGATACCCATGTGAAGGGCTTCAGAATAGCTGAGATCCCAGTAGATCTAAAGGAGAGATATAGAAAGCCATCCCAAATATACAGAGAATCTGTTGAAGAAATAGCAGAAGCAATCATAAAGAGAGGACTAAGGGATGGGAGAATATCTAGTGAAGAGGCTGACAAAATATATAAAGATATCATAGGAAAATTAGGTGTTGAAATATGAGACATATAGTGCTAGGATCATCTCACTATACACCACTAATACTTACAGCAATAAGGGAATCAGATCCGACAGGGATAATAGTTATACTCGACAGATCCAGAGAAACCGCTGAGACACTGGCAAACATGGTAGGGGGGAAACCGGTCGACGGAGATCCGATGGATCCTAGAACACAGGAGAAAGCGGAGATGGAGAAAGCAGACATATTCATAGCATCAAGCGATTCGGACGCCATGAACATAAAGATATCCGAGGTAGCGAAGAAAAACTATAGAATACCGCTTGTGATAACTATTATAAACAACCCAGCAAACATAGAAGAGGCAATATCCAGAGGGGCAGACTATGTTATAAGCCCCTCATCACCCCTACAATCACATATAAAAGCAATACTATCAACAGATAAATGGGTTAAAACAACAACCCCAGAGTTCTTCGGAATAGATATATATCTATACAGAACAGTCAAAACATCAGCACTAGGGATAACCCTTTCCCAACTAAGAGAAGAGCTGAGAGGCTTCGAAGCATATGTAGTTGCTCTAGCAAAAACAGGATCCCTAATCAGAGATCCAACATACGAGCTAAGAGAAGGAGACGTAATAATACTAGTAGCACCCAGAGGAATGGGTGAGATAGCAGTCGAAAAGATAAGAAGCCTAATATCAAGAATACAGAGGATAAGGGCTGAAATGGAGAGTAGGAGGAGCATATACCCATGACACCAATACTAGGAGAAACCCTAGCCCTACAACAGGTAGAGCAGCAGATCATATCACCCATGCTGCTGCTCATAAGAATAGCAGAGGCCGGGATAGTAGCTCTGGCAACATATATAATCGCCAAATATATAATAGGCTATATACCAAAGCTGATACCAGCCCCAACACAGCCTAGATTCATATATAGCTTTATAGCAATCATAAGATACATAGTATATGCTGTTGGAACCCTAATAGCCCTAGCAATAATAGCACCAGAGCCAGGGGTGTTCTCAGCATTGATCCTGGTACTAGGAATAGGGGTGATAATAGCATTTAGCGATCTGCTGAGGAACTGGGGTGCAGAGATATATGTTAGGAGCTTCACATCGCTGAAAATAGGTGATCAGGTAGAGGTAATGGGTAGAGAGGGAACCATCATCCACATGGATTCAAGAGGGGTGGTAATAGAAACACCTACAAGAGAGAAGATCTATGTACCTAATATATATCTAGCATCAGCCCCTATAATAAACAGGACAAGCCCCTACGGAACAACATATAGGATCAAGATCATGATCCCAGCGGAACAGGATACAGATAAAGCATACGAAGCAATCAAGGGAATCATCAGCTCAATAAGACCAGAGCTGGTGGAAGACCCAATAGTAACTAGGAAGGGCATTAAAGAGGGTTTCGCTGAATATGAGGCATCAGTGGTTCTCCTAAACGTTAGAAAAATAGGCTATATAGTCTCACAGATAAAGGATGAGATAGAGAGGACATGGCCAGGGGCGAGGGTATATACCTAGATCTCTGCATATCTCAGCTGATCTAGAACATAATTTCTAATCTCCCTCGGCGTTGGTAGATCCTTAACGGTCTTACCCCTAGACATGTAGAGCTCGAGCATAGGCCTAGCCTTAGAGCCATCATTACAAAGCGGAGACTCGGATCCCCATGGCAGCACATGATCCTCCAGGCTGTTGGGGCATCTATAGAGCTGCTTAAACCCAGGCAGCTTACCTCTCTTAGATATGGGAATCCACTTTCCATCCCTCATAACCTCCACTATATCCATGCTGAAATCAATACTCGGCGGAAAAGCTATAGAGGTTCCAACGCCAAAGCCATCTACTAGATCCCTCAACGCCACCACCTCTTTCTCGTCTATCCCACCGCTGACAAAGATCTTTACATTCTTATACCCATGGAGATCTAAAACCCATCTGACCTCCTTAACAATCATCTGCATATTACCTCTCCTAGAGCTCGGGGTATCCAGCCTAACGCCATAGAGCCTTTCCCCCAGAAGCTGTGCTGCCATGAGGCTCTCAACCCTCTCATCATAGAACGTATCTACAAGCATAATCCTAGGAACGCTGGGCTCTACTACCTCGTCAAAAGCTTTCCAAGCCTTCACCTGATCTCCAAAAATTACTATGAGAGCATGGGGCATGGTACCAACAGGCTTAACACCAAGCAGCTCCTCACTATATGCTCCGGAAACCGCATCGCACCCACCTATGAAAGCCGATCTATCCAGCATAGGCCCTATAGCAGGGTGAGCAGCTCTAAGCCCAAAGAAAATCACCATCTTATCCCCAGCGAGCTTCTTGATCCTCGCAGACTTAGTGGCTACAGAAGAGGCATGCCTTATAATGCCGAGCAAAGCAGTCTCTAGGTCTAGGATCTCGCCTATAGGCCCCTCAACAACCATAACAGGTTCCACAGGCTTAAAAATAGTTCCCTCGGGAACAGAGTATATATTTACATCTCTCCCCTCGAAGAGCTTTAAAGCATCCTCTAACCCTGCATAGACACCCCAGCTCCACCCATGTGGAAGGCTATATACATGAGCCTCTATCCTTGCCATAGTTTTATCAAGCCCCTTCTCCCTGAGGATCTTCAAGCTTCTGAGGAAATATATGTCTGTTACCCAACCAGATTTAATCCTCTCCCAACTAGCCACAGACATAGTATATCCCTATAATGCTCTATTCCTACAACTCCTAATATCTTAAAACAACGATCATAAATAAATCCGGAGGAATACATTATATCTGTCATACTACCCCGCATAATGCAGGGGCTCGGGGCTATTGCTATTATTAATTGCCCTAAGACATAAGCGTTTAACTGTATACACTGTATACATAGCACATATACCATGATCGCTAGAAGGTGCTTTCAAGACCCACAAACACCATCCTTAGCATCAAGAAGACTTAGGAGATACAAAGTGCTTATTTTAAATGTATCCCCTGCCTATAAGGCTATGCTTTCAGTTACATAAACTTCATTGTTTGGTGGGGCCGCGGGGATTTGAACCCCGGACCACGAGGGCCCAAGCCTCGCATCCTACCAAGCTAGACTACGGCCCCCATATATTTTATAGTTATCACACAGCTAAAAACTCTGAGTCTCTCCCAGCCTAAAGTTCTAATTCCTCCCTATATATTAAATCAAATATATATTTCGTGAACTGGGGCTACAAGAGGTCAAATGTTGCTAGCAAGATCCAGTTTCTCCAGAATATTGTCTGTAGCTATTATCTTGGATCATGAAGTCTCGAGGTCTTCATCGGGTGGTGCTGGTAGCCCTACCTACTGGGCTTTGATCTTTATTCCTAACGATCTTCCACCTTCCTCAATATATAGGATGCTGATATTAATGGCAGCTGGCGCCTTCAAAAGCCTCTTGCTAACCTATAGTTTTTATTTAGCTAGATCGCTAACATATCTAGCTTTTTAAGAACATCCCTTTAACATTAATTTATGTAAGGATCTCTTTGATATTTCTAGAGCAGTTGCTAAGCGTCATTATGCCTATATCCTGTTTCTTCTCCTCCTGGCCGTATACGGCATCTCGATGCTATTATAAAATTTTGATCCAGACCCTATAGTCTTGTTTTGCTAGGCTAGCCCTTAATCTATGCTTAGCACTAACATCAGCCGCCTTGGCTTCTATTTCAGAGCTAAAAAGAGAAACAGGTTATGAATCTGTATTTCCGCTTTAAGGGGTAAAGGCTTTCAGCTATAGTATATAGAGTAACATAGTATAGTAGGTGATTTAATGGATATATATGAGGTGCTATTGATCTTAACAGCTGTTTCTTTGCTGCTAGTATGGGCTACCATTATGCTGGGGCTATAGTGGGTCCTGGATATGGTGGTGGAGCCATATCCCTTAAACTAGGATTGGTTGTCTCAGCATTATTAGTAGTTCTAGGTTCTCTTGCCACGCCAGTTATCTACACCTATATAAGGCTCGTACAGCTAGATGATAGAGAGTATTTCTCATCACTTCTAGCATCAGCCATCGCTACTACAATGGCTACATATGTTTAAGGTGCCTACATCTACTATACAGATCTTTACATCTGAAAGCCTCGCCCCTTCAGGGCGGGGAGGAGGTCAGATTCTCCGTAATAGGATCAGTTATTGTTGGTGCAAAACACATAGAAGCTTCTATTATCTTTATTATTATACTCTCACGGATCCTGGCCCTTTTATTATCATATCTACTAGCACCAGCTATAGGGAAGGCTATACCTGGTAAAGTTGGCAATAGATTTCTGATGGTGACTATGTGCTATTCAGCCTTGGTTTTAGGGATGAACGATGTTAGCAATGCAGCATCTCCAATGATTGGCGCTGGGCTGGACGAATATATCTCGAGATTTATCTCTGGAGCTCTTATGGGGGCTGGCCTCATAATATGGGGATCTAGGCTGGTTAAATTCATTGGTGGGGAAATTGGGATCTCAGATGTAAGATATTTCTTGGCAGCCCATATAACGTAGATCAAATCAGCAATATTCAGCTAGATCCATTAGAGTTCTTGCTATATAGATCTCTCTCCCATGATATTCAACAGCGTATTTTCCACCTTCTATATCCTTTTCGCTTGTAAATCCTGTAAGCACGAGAATTCCTTTGACTCCCGAATTCGCGGCTAGCTTCATATCGGTGTCAAATCTATCTCCGATTACAGCTAGCCCTTTCCTAGAAATTCTATATTTGTTTACTACATATTCGATTATCCACGGATTAGGCTTTCCGGCTATATAATCGACGCTTCTTCCACTAGCTCTTTCAAGAGCCGCTATTATACTTCCAGCACCCGGATCTAAACCATCTTCTACGGGGATCAAGTGATCTGTATTAGTTGCTATAAAAAGAGCTCCCCTTAAAAGTGCTCTCACAGATGCTCTAAGCTTTATATAGTTTAAGTTTCTGTCGAGACCCACAACTACGGCTCTGGCTCTCTCCGCATCACTAACAGTTAGGATCTTATGGCCTGCTAAGATTAGCTCCTCTATTAACCCCTCCTCTCCGACTATATATACCTCTGTACTGCCCTCTCTTTGACGTAGCCACTCCGATGCTAGGAAACCGCTGGTTAGAATCATTTCTGAAGACACTTCTATCCCTAGCCTTTTCAAGGTCTCTCCATATGACGCTCTACTTCTTGTCGAGTTATTGGTTAGAAATAGAACCATGGCTCCCTTTCTCATCAACTTCTTTAGGGCCTTTAGGTTTTCCTCTATAGGCTTAGATCCTATCCATATCACGCCGTCTAGATCTACGAGTAGGGCTTCTAAATCATCTAAGCATCCATAGATCCTCTTGAACATATATCTCCCAAATGCATATTTCCAGGGAATTTATAGCTTATAACCCCACGATATCTACTACCAAATGGTATATATCTTGAACCTAGCAGCCCTAGCCATGGCCTTCTTAGCATCTCTATTCCTCTCTCTAGCCTTCTCATGGATTATATATAGGCTTGGGCTAAGGCTTGGAATAGTTGGTAGAGATGTTCATAAGAGCTGGGAGAGCTATGCAGTGAGGATAGGCGGGTTATCACTTATATCAGCACCTCTGATATCCCTCGCTATATTGCCTTCAAGGGATATATTGGCGTTTCTCTTAATCAGCAGCGTATCTGGCTTAATTGGATTTATAGATGATATGAGATCTTTGCCGGCAGTTAGAAAAGTATTGATCACCGTGGTCCCAGGTCTTATTCATCTAACAACGGGTTTATATGATCCTAAGCTATATATACCCATACTAGGGGAGATTAGCGCTAGGATCCTATATATATTCTTGATACCAGCTGCATATGTAGTAGCTCTCAACGCATCTAATATGATGGACACGCACAACGGGGTCCTTGGAGGATCTATATTGATCTCAATAGCAACCTTATCTCCTATTATGATACTAAGATCCCTGGATCAAGATATCTCAACAGTTATAACGTCATCTATCATAGGATCTCTCATGGGTTTCCTTATATTTAATATATACCCAGCAAAGATCTTTGCCGGTAACGTGGGATCACTAATGATAGGCTCATGGATAGCGTTTTTAGGCATATACAATAGATCAGAGGTACTCCTAATACTAGCCCTCTTTCCCATGATAATAAATGGATATTCCATAATATCTAGCATAGGAGGTCTTAAGGAAAAGAGTGTGATAAGAATAAGACCGGTAATAGTTGAAAAAGGTATGATAAAAGCTAATAGAGATCCAAAAGCGCCAATAACAATAGCGCATCTAGCATCTTCATCAAATAAAAATGGGATAAGAGAGACGGAACTAGTTATAAGTACATGGGTATTATTCTACATAGCATCAATACTAGCAATAATACTATATACATTAACACTTCCCTTACACTAAAGGTAATCCATAATTTACATTCTACACAATATACAAAACCCTAGCAAGATAATTAATATAACATCAAAAATAAGATCAAACGCTTATAGCCAGAGTTAGATATTCATTTTATGAGGGCCCGTCGTCTAGCCCGGTTAGGACGCCGCCCTCACACGGCGGAGGTCCGGGGTTCAAATCCCCGCGGGCCCACTAAGATATTATTTTGGCTGCTTATTCTATCATCTATTTATAAGCTATGATCAGCTTACTCCGGCATTCTCCGTCCTAAAGAGACTAGACTTTCGGTTGTAAGATATCAAACAAGCTGAATTTAGTTTATTTCACGATTTTAAGTACAGCATTTACTATTTTTTCCGCATTTACCATATACAACTTCTCTAGGGGTGCCGGCGTTGGCACTGGCATGTCTGGGCTTGATATGATCTCTGGTGTGGCTTCTAAGCTATAGAATGTATCGGGATCTTCAACGATCTTGGAAACTATGTCTGCTGCTACACTCCCACTTCTAATCTCATCCGTTGTAACGACAAGTCTACCTGTCTTTCTAACTGAGGAGGCAACTGTCTTAAGGTCTAGGGGATATAGCGTTCTGGGATCCACTACCTCGGCCTCTATATTATATTTCTCTGAGAGGATCTCTGCTGCCTTTAGTGCTTCGTGAACGGTTCTCGATATAGCTATTATAGTTACATCAGATCCCTTTCTCTTAATATCAGCAACGCCTATAGGGATTATATGCTCCCCCTCAGGCACTGGCCCCGTTATCTCATATAATAGGGCTGCTTCTATGAATAATACTGGATTATCCTCGCGTAGAGAAGCCTTTAGAAGCCCTTTAGCATCTGCAGGAGTTGATGGCGCAACAACCTTTAATCCTGGTTGGAGGAACCATGATGGAACGAACTGGCTATGTTGAGGTCCATAGGCCCTTCCAATGCCATACTGTGTTCTAACAACTATTGGGAGCTTTATCTTCCCACCACTCATGAATCTAAGCTTTGCTGCATGTGTTATTAGCTGATCCATAGCTATCGTTATGAAATCCATATACATTATCTCTGCTACAGGTCTCAAACCAGCCAGGGCCATCCCTATCGCTGCACCCACTATAGCGGCTTCAGATATAGGCGTATCTATAACCCTTTGGGGGCCGAACTCCTGGAGAAGCCCTAGGGTTACTGTGAACACTCCTCCCCAAGCTCCTACATCCTCGCCTAGAATTACTATGTTTGGATCTCTCCTCATCTCCTCTCTAAGCGCTTCTCTTAGGGCTGCTGCATAGCTCATCACAATTTCTCCCATGAAAGATCACCCATAGATAGCTATGCATAGATTAAGTTATATAGTTCTTCAAAGCTCAGTATCGGACTCTTCTCCGCGAACTCCACAGAGTCCTCGATCTCTCTTAAGATCTCTGCCTCTATCCCTTCTAGCTCTTCTTCTGTGGCATAGCCGTGCTCAATCAGGATTCTCCTTATCCTCGATACCGCGTCCCTCTTCTTCCAACTCTCCACCTCTTCTCTTGACCTATACCTCTGAGGATCTCTAAGATTATGGCCTAGAAATCTATAAGCTTTAGCCTCTATGAAAGTGGGGCCATCCCCCTTTCTGGCATATTCAACAGCCTTTCTAGCAGCTATATATACAGCAACAGGGTCAAAGCCGTCAACTACAATGCCTCTAATGCCATATGCCATAGCCCTATGTATAACCGAAAAGTCTTTTGAACCAGCTGTAACCCTGTCGACTCTGCCTCCCATACCATAGAGGTTATTTTCACATACCATTATTACTGGAAGTTTCCACAGACCAATCATATTAGCTCCCTCATGGAAAGCGCCGGTATTTACAGCCCCATCTCCGAAGAAGACAGCAACAACTCTCTTCTCACCCTTATATTTAATAGCATATCCAAGACCTGCAGCTACTGGGACACCACTACCAACTATAGCTGTTGTGAGCATAATCCCAACCTCTGGGTACATAGATGCGTGCATAGAGCCCCCGAGACCTTTATTGGTGCCTGTGGCTCTGCCAAAGAGCTCAGCCATGACGAGTCTGGGTGAGATCCCTCTTGCTAGGGCATGTCCATGGCTTCTATATGTGGAGACTATATAGTCGTCCTTATCTAGAGCCCTCATAACACCTGTTGCTATAGCCTCCATACCTATATATAGGTGAGATGCCCCGACGAGTCTCTTCTCTTCGAAGAGCTTGATTACTCTCTCCTCGAATCTTCTTATCAATACCATTGTTCTCCAAAACCATATTAGATCTTCCTTTCCGATACCGAGCTCGTCATATTTATTAGGATCAATGGTGTCTATATGTTCTATATTCACAGACAATATTATCTCCAAGGATTTATTAGTCTATACAGATATAAATCTGTCTTTTCTGACCTCCTCCCCGCCCTGAAGGGCGAGGCTTTCAGTTGTAAATTTTATTGCGCATCCTTATAATACCCTTTATTTGATGATCCATACCTTTATTCCACTTTTAACCTTTGGTGGTGTTAAAAACATGAGGGTTGTTTTTGAAAAGTTTTAGGGATAAGATCTACTCGCCTCCATATGTAAACGATCTGGAGGAGCTATATCTTATTCCTGGTGCAAGTGATGTGGATCCCAAAAGTGTGGATACATCAACAAACTTTTCTAAGAATATCAAGCTTAGAATACCCATCGCATCAGCCCCAATGGATACTGTTAGCGAGTGGAAACTAGCAGTGGCAGTAGCGTTGATGGGTGGAATAGGGGTTATACATAGAAACATGCCTGTAGAGGAACAGATGTCAAACCTCGAAAAAGTTAAGAGACACCCTCCCATACCCCTTGAACCTCTATACTTAATAGCCTTTGAACCATGCGGCAGAGCTATAGATCTTATGAAGAAAAGGGGTGTAAGAGTTATACCTGTAGTAAACAATCAAGGGGTTTTCACAGGATATGCCAGATATAGCGATCTGTTAGAGTCATGTAGAGATTGGACAGAGCCTCTAGCTAAGCATGTATATCCTGGAAAAGCCTATAACCTCTTATCAATAGAGGAAGCATATAAGTCTATTATTAGGGGGGAGACTGATTTAGTAGCGATCATAGATGAGGGTGGAATCGTGATAGGAAGCATCACAGTTGACACAGTCATGGAAGATATATTGCCAGCAACAGATCCCTATGGAAGACTTCTTGTTGCAGCTGCAGTAAACCCCATAGATATAGATAGAGCGTTAAAGCTTGATAAGCTCTCCGACGCGTTAGTCTCAGATGTTGCGCACTTTCATAATAGAGAGGTGCTCAGAGCATCAGCAGCTCTTGTTAAGAAAATATCATCTGACTTTATAGCAGGTAATATAGGCACTGCAGAGGCAGCCCTAGAAGCTATATCAGCTATCGATAGAGTCGATGGAATGAGGGTTGGTGTTGGAGGAGGATCTATATGTACAACACCAAATGTAGCAGGCGTTTTTTCTCCAACAGGTTGGGCTGTGGCAAGCGTTAGAGACGCTCTAGAGGAGAACAACCTGAGGATCCCAATAATAGCTGATGGGGGGCTAAAAAGCTCTTCAGATATTGTGAAGGTTCTTGCTCTAGGAGCAAGCTCAGCCATGACTGGCTATCTATTAGCTGGAACGGATGAAGCTCCGCCAGAACCAATAGAAGTTGGGGGAAAGCTATATAAACCATATAGGGGAATGGCCAGCTATACAGCTATGATGAAAAGGCATTCCATAGATCGATATACTAGGGTTGTTAAGAATATTCCAGAAGGTGTTGGGAGCCTAGTCCCATATAAAGGCTCAACAAGATCTGTGTTAAGAGAGATTATAGAGGGGATCAGGATTTCCATGGGCTATGTTGGGGCTAAAAATATCGAGGAGCTATGGGTCAAGGCTATGTTTGTGAGAGCCCCTAGAAAGAGGGTGCTTGGAGATGAGGTTTGACGGTCCTAGCAAGGAGTACGATACAATTTTAATAATAGATTTTGGGGGGCAATATGCTCATTTAATAGCGAGAAGGATAAGAGAGCTTGGAGCATATAGCGAGATAATATATCCTCATATGGTTTCAGAGGATATGATCAAGAGCATATCGCCAAAGGCAATCATACTCTCAGGTAGTCCTGCAAGCCTGCTCGAAAAGGAGCCCCCACTTCCACCTAGCTGGATTCTAGATCTTGGGATACCTATCCTAGGCATCTGCTATGGCCATCAGCTAATAGCTAAGATGCTAGGAGGATCTGTTGCAAAAGGATTTGGAGAATACGGAAGAACATATATAAGGATTACAAAAAGAGATCCTATATTTGAGGGTCTATCAGATAGAGAAGAAGTATGGATGAGCCACTCTGACTATGTCAAAGAACTTCCAGAGGAGGCAGAGGTTTTAGCAGTATCGGAGGACACAGGATATATAGCCTCGTATAGGATAAGAGGCAAACCCATATATGCTGTTCAATTTCACCCAGAGGTAAGTCATACTAGGAGGGGTAGGAATATATTTGATAACTTTCTAAAGATCTCAGGGGTCAAAAGAACTTGGAAGCCTAGCAATTTAGCCGAAGAGATCATCAGAGAGATAGCTAGAAAAATAAGGCAGAATGAGAAGGTATTATGTGCGGTAAGCGGGGGGATTGATTCCACGGTAACGGCTGTTTTGCTTAAAAAAGCAATAGGCGATCGTCTGGTGGCGGTATTTATAGATCATGGCTTGCTAAGAGAGGGCGAAGTGGAAGAGGTTCTCAACAACCTAAAGAAAGTTGGTGTAGAACCAATATTTATAAAAGCTTCTGACAGGTTTCTAATGGCGTTAAAAGGGGTCATAGATCCTGAGGAGAAGAGGAGGATAATAGGGAGGATATTCGCGGAGATCTTTAAGGAAGTAGTTATGAAAGATCCGAATATAAAGTGGTTGGCCCAAGGAACAACATACCCAGATGTTATAGAAAGCGGCTCAAGACCTTTATCTGCTAGAATAAAAACACATCATAACGTAGGTGGACTACCCAAGGATCTCGGACTATCTGTGATTGAGCCTTTGAAATATTTATACAAGGATGAGGTCAGAGAGCTTGGAAGAGCGTTAGGGATACCAGAAGAGATCCTTAAGAGACATCCATTCCCAGGGCCAGGCCTAGCTGTAAGGATAATTGGGGAGATTACGGAAGAGAGACTCAACATACTTAGAAAAGCTACTAAAATAGTTGAAGAGGAACTTAAAAAGGCAAATATATATGATAACCTGTGGCAAGCATTCCCGGTTCTCATTGATAGAACATGGGTAGGTGTTACGGGGGATGTCAGAAAGGAAGGATATATAATTATTATAAGGGCTGTAGAAAGCGAGGATGGTATGACCGCTGACTGGGCTAGGATTCATCACGAAATACTAGATAGGATCTCCAGGAGAATAACAAGAGAGATTCCAGAGGTGGTAATGGTAGCATATTCTATAACATCTAAGCCTCCATCAACAATAGAACCTCAGTAAATTAAATAAGTTAGGACCATATAGAAACAAAAATCAAGTTTATATATCTATATATTTATACCTAATGATCAACATATTTAGAGTAGAAACATATAGGTATCTCAAGTTATGGCCTTTTGTATTAGTGAATAGTAAATAATAGATGTCAGAAAGGCCTCTGAGCTCTATGGACGATGCCTTGCACAGCCGAGCAGTTCGATAGTTGGGTCTAGCATTCTTGCCCTAATATTCAATATTTATCCATAGGGTTGTACCTTAATAATCCTAATCACCACAGGAACTATCAAATCTATTGATACCATCCGGTTTTCGATATCTATCCTTTGATGAGGTAAAAAGGCTTGGCTGTATCTTTTTTCATGGTAGTGGGAATGCTTTTATATTCATTTGTTGTCTGAACTTAAGCTTATAAGCATCAGTTCATAATTGTTTTGATGTTGAGGCGATATCTCTGCTATATCTTGGGATACCTCGGGATGCTATGATTCTCAGAGCATCCGAGGTCGAAGCCCGTATGAGGGCATTGCCCAGAAGGGCTTCGGTGTTCCAAGCATAGATGGGAGCCCTGTGCCGCTGAGCTCCCTTTGGGGGAGGTGGAAGCCCCCAATGCCACAGGGCTAAAAACCCGTGGATCAAAAAACACAGCAACACAAACAAAAGAATATCAATGGCAATCAATGACCATCGAGGGACAAGCGGTTTCTAGAAAGAGGGCTCCTAAATAGTATAGCAATACTCCTAGAGCTGCGCCTCCTAGAAGGAATGCGACTAGCTTAGCTAGAGATTTGCCGGCTAAGGCTATCACAACGCCTAATAGAATTACTAAGATAGATCCTATGGATCCTAGCGTGTTATGGGGCGGTGTAGCCATTGAGAGACCCTAAATATTGTTGATACCGTATTAATAAGTATGTTTGTTGATAGCTATTAATACAGCTATTTAATGTATATATATTGTCTCCTTGTCAATTTTGATGGGTTTTCCATCCATAATGGCTATTCTAATGCTCTCAGGCCCTCCCCTTTTAACGATGGCATAGGGTATGTTAGCTACATATCTAAGATCTATCCATGGTGATTTAATACCAATTATATTTGCCCTAACACCCTCTTCTATATAGTTTTCATACCCTAGGATCTCTCCTCCCTCTATGGTTGCTGCCCTTATAATCCTCATGGGATCTATATCTACCCCCTGTTGTCTTGCTATAAGGAGTAATGTCTCCATATCTCGCCATAGATCAGGCTTTACCCATCCTCCATTGTCGCTGCCGATGCCGATTTTGATCCCTGAGTTGAGGATCTTCTTAAGATATGGCGGTCTCGAGAACCACATGTTGCTTCTAGGACATATAGCGAGTCCCACACTTCTGGATGCCAGTTCTGAAAGTTCCTCCTCACCTAGATAGACCCCGTGGATCACTAGTCTCAATCTCTCAAGATCCCTTATCATCTCGTAATCACCCTCACTCCTTGTTTCTTCGGTTTCTGCCACATGCGATGCTATAAATCCTCCGAGTCTCTCTGCAATATTATTTATAGCCTTAAGCTGATCTTCTCCATAGTAGTGTGGTGATGAGATCCCTATCCACCTTGTTATTCTTAGTAGATTTTCTACATCCTTCTCAAGCAATTCGGAATCAATGTTGAGCGGCATAGCCATCGGTATATATATCCCCTCGAAGCCCTTGCTACCTTCGAGCCCCTGTAAAATGCCTTCCTCACCTCCCTCCCTGAAGTCTGCGACATATCCCACGCCAGCCTCTCTCTGGGTCTCTAGAAACCTCGATATGTACCTAGGGATCTCGCCCCGCCTAGCCCTCAACGCTATATATTTAGCCCCATAGGGTTCTCCGACGATGCTATCTATATCCAGATCAGATGCTAGCTCCATGAACCCCATGTCAGCTGTATGAGTATGGAGATTTACGAGGGGAGGTAATATTATACCTTCCCTGAGATCTATGGTTATGTCGGCTTCACCATCTATTGTATAGCCATTATATATCCCCGCTATAACGCCTTCCTCAATATATATTGTCTTCCCACGCACTATCTCAGGCTCGCTCCCCTTAACCGCTGCCCCCACCCATATCGCTATTCTCAATCTATATGACCCCTCCCCTCTCCAGGGGTTTCTATGCTGGGGTCTCGGGTGTTAGCCCTCTGGTGGGGGATTAATGCTTCTATCCCCAAGATCATTGGGTTGGGGGTACGCTAACGGGGTGCCCATCCGAGGCATCAACCCCCAAATCCTCAAAACCATACATATCATCACAGTCATATATATATACCTAGAAAGCTTAAAAATCCTACCCCGCCTTAAAAGACGAGGTTTGCCATACTCTGATATCATCACCAATATAGTGCTTTAGTTATAGTATATGCTTTTGGAATGTGACGCGATCGCCTATATCTTTCTAAAATGACTATCTATGGGGGTATTAGTTGGGGGAGAAGGTTTTCGACATAGTGGTTGTTGGAGCAGGGATCCTCGGCGCCTCGATAGCCTTCTGGCTCTCAGAATATCTAGATGCTAGCATAGCTATTATAGATAGGGAGCGGGAGCCGGCTCTACATGCTAGTTCGAGGAATACAGGTGTTATACATAGACCGTTCCACCTGGATCCCATTAGGAGGAGGCTTTCAGCCTGGGCCTCAAATGCATCATATATGTTTTGGAAATCCTTTTCAAGGATCTATAGCCTTCCTTGGAACCAAGTTGGAACTCTAAAGGTTGCGCTAGAAGATGAAGATCTCTCGGAGCTGGATAAGTATATCAAGTGGGGTGAGGAGAACGGCATGGATAGAGGGGAGATGGAGCTTCTAGGAGTTGAAGAGGTCTCTAGAATTGAGCCTGAGGTGAGGTGCAGGGGAGCCCTCCTAATACGTAGCGAGGCATCTGTGGACTATGGAGCATATACTAGGAAGCTTGTGGAGCTCAGCATCTCTAACGGCGCTAGATTCCTCGGCAGCTCTAGGGTTGTGAGAGTCTCTGAAATAAATGGTGTAGAGATCCAAATAGCCTCTGGGGGTAGGGTTTATATTGTGAGGAGCAAGCTCTTGATCAACGCTGCCGGCGGCGAATCACTGGCTCTTGCAAAACAGGTGGGGCTTGGAAAAGAATATTCAGTATTATATTTCAGAGGCGATTACTGGCGTGTGGACCCCTCCTCAGGGCTTAAGATTAGAAGGAACATCTACAGCGTTCCGAGGCATAAGGGCTTCCCATTCCTAGATCCACATTATATAGTGAGATACAACGGGCAAAACGATGTAGGTCCAAACGCGGTGCCGGTTCTAAGTCCCTATGCATATAAAGGGCTGGCCTCGAGCCTCAAGGACATAGCTCTATTCCTATTTAAAAAGCCTATCACACCAAAGCTAAAGCTTCTATATAACAGTGAGTTCCTATCACTAGCTATTAGCGAGTGGAGGAGCGGTATATCGAAAAGGGCTATGACGTATAGAGTTGCGAGGTTTATCCCAAGGCTTAGACCCTCAATGCTTGTAGAGAGGATCCCAGGGGGTATAAGAAGCCAGGTCATAGGTTCTAAAGGCCTAGCATCTGATCCAATAGTTCTAATGGGAAGTAGAAGCATACATATAGCTAACTACAACTCCCCAGGAGCTACGGGAGCCCCAGCATTCTCAGCATATATATACACATTGGCTGAGGAAAAAGGGTATCTAGGGGGCTTTAGAAGGAGGGGTCCAAGACATGGGGATCTGGTGAGGCTATTGAATTGGGATGAAATTCCCTGCTGATCCTTTGATCATAGAGCCATAAACTCCAACTTGTGAAGACAGTGGATTTAATCTTGTCTGGAGAACTGGAGATGAGGAGCGATAATACCTATAACTCTGCTTGGGATTAGTGTCTCAAGGAAGTCTCGCCATGCCTATGGAAAGGTTGTATAAGCTTTCTATATATATCCTGGCATCCCTCCTCATCATAGGCTTCCTAGGCATAGGCTTTTTAACCCCCCTTCCCCCATTTCTCTATATAGAGAATCTAGCTGTAGCTTTTCTCCTAGCCCTCGGACTGCTTCTTAGCGTTAAAGGTCTGAAAGCAGGGTTATATATCATCGCCATTGTATCCCTTATCTACTCTGGGAGGATCTCTAGAAGCATTATATCACCAATCGGTACGTTACAACCTCTATGGGAAGCCCACGTGCCTGTGGTAGTGCTCCTACTAATGTTGGGTATTATATCTATGTTAATGCTATCTAACACTAGTAGAGGATAGATTTTTATAAATATTTTGAAATCTATGAGGTTTTTCATATTAGATATAAGATCGTTTTTTATCTTTTCCGCCACCTCTGAAGTCAAGGGACAATTCTGGCTCAGATAGCATATTAGTTGATGCTACGCTACGCAGCATATCTAGCAATGGCTGATAGAACTACCAGGGATAGGCCTATAGAGAGGGATGCCGTGTAGCCTAGATATGTGGCTACATAGCCTGAGACGATCCCTCCTATAAGCCCTCCCACTTCCCTTATAGCTTGATATCCACCCATGTTATATCCTGAAGTTGTGTTTGAGTAGCTATTGAAAATGCTTGCCTCTAGGACGTTGTATGATAACATATATATAGCTAGTACATAGATTATTGCAGTGCTATGTAGATCTACTATGTTTAGTATGACCGCCATGATCGATGCTGTTGCAAGCACAAACCATAGGCTAAACACAGCCGTTATCCCTATAGCTAGCCAGCCAATGATCATTATTACCCCTACTAGCAGGGGATGGCAGGCTGTTTCGGCTTTCATTATTATTTGTAGTGCTCATGTTTATTGTGGGCTTAAGCTTATAAGCATCTAATCCATAGCTGTTTTGATGATGAGGCGATATCTCTGCTAGATCTTGGGAGACTTCGGGATGCGATGACCTTTGGAGCACCCGAGACCGAAGCCCTGTATGAGGGCGCTGCCCAGAGGGGCTTCGGTGTTTCAAGCATAGATGGGAGCCCGGTGCCGCTGGGCTCAACCGCCACCCATGAACCCATAGAGATCCCAAGATCTCTTTGGGGGAGGTGGAAGTCCCTCGATGACCACAGGGATGCTTTAGCATCCCTGTGGGTTAAGAAGCAAAGCAACACCAAACAAATTAATATCAATAACCATCGAGGGACAAGCGGTGAGAGTACTAGGTAGTAGGATAATCCTCGAGAGCCCAGGCTCGAGGATAGTATTGAGGGTGCCGGTGTTAAGATCATCTCGGCTGATGCTGTTAAAAGGGCTGATGAAATAGCTAGCAGAGCTGGGCTGGGCATTTTCACACTCCAAATTCTACTCAGTTTATTATATGTGTTTCTGCTGTTAGCATCTAGCAATGAGGAAATTATGAAACCTCTTAGAAAGGATATGCTATAATATCTATCTAATGTATCTCCCAACCTATATAGGAATCTTCTGCTAGGAATCAATGGGTCTTGAATCATGGTGAGCATCATCGATGCTAGGATCGCAGTGGCGATCGCTACCTCCGGACTATACCCAGCTCCTATTACTATGTATAAAAGGATTGCTCGGAATACCCAATATACACCTCTTAGGAGGAAGTTGATGTTGCCCCATACATCTTTATCACTGTTTTCTAAAACATCTATCGATACAGCGATTCTGCCTGAAGCCGTTGCTGCTGAGTGGATGGAGTATCCTATAGACATCAATAGCAGATCCTGTGAGAATAGAATGTAAAGTGTAGAAATAATGAGCAAGACCGCCGATAGGATCCCTAAAATCTTTACTCTATATCTATCACTTAGATAGCCGAAGAATATAGAAGAAACTATATAGATCGAGCTCCAGATGAAGCTAATTATACCGAGGTATATGGGATCGGCTTTGAGATGCGCAGCAGCCCTATATAGCGCGATAGAGTCTAGAAGCCCGACTGATATCATTAAGAGAATAAAGGCTAGGTATATCCTCAACTACATCCTATTACTATTACTGGTAAATACAGAGATTTTTATATTTATCCGCACTTCGTTGTTATAAGGTCTCGATCAGCGTTTTACAACTGAAAGCCCACCCTTTAGGATGGGGAGGAGGTTCGCTAAGCAGCTATAAACTAATAGGTAAATGATCAGGCTTTTTACCAAAGTTATTTCATAGGATCTCTCTTCACTTATTGTGATGAATGGAGCTACTAGCTGGGCACACCGTTTCTCAGCAGATGGTGGTTCATTGTTTTATCCCCACCACCTGCCTCTCAACGGTCTCCTCGAGCCCCCTCACCGCAGAAGCTCACCACTAGTCGCCTAGTGGCTCAAAGCCCTACGGGTCTCGGAAACTCGGGGGTCACCAGTTAAATATATCTCTGAGGTTTATAAGCATCAGCATATCTCATAGCGTTAAGAGGTCTCAGAAATCAATGAACATGAGCACTACAAATAATAATGAAAGCTGAAACAGCCCCTGTATCTCTTAGTAGGCATT
This sequence comes from Desulfurococcales archaeon, assembly GCA_032249275.1. Taxonomy (GTDB): domain Archaea; phylum Thermoproteota; class Thermoprotei_A; order Sulfolobales; family AG1; genus AG1. Next base: position 5,852 of record JAVVGG010000006.1, on the reverse strand, counting down.
CTCTTGATCTTTGGCACGACGATCACAGATCCTTTACAAGGATCACCTCCTGCTGATCCTTTTCTTTGTGGATGCAGGTTTAATTATCATATATTCCGTTACTATGCTATCCACAAATCTGTGAATCATCAACTTTACCGATTCTTGTTTAGGAAATTTCCTAAACAACCGCTTAACAGGAATGTTAGAATATAAGTCAAATACTTCTAGAGTCTGAGTCGATATAGAATTATTGTAACTAAAAAATCTAGGTATAGCCTTAACCTCTAAAGCTATCCAGCCATTGTGGGCAAGTTTTCGTCAGCCCCATCGAAAACGATTAGAGGAAGCAGATAATATATGGTGGACCGACAGATCTGTGAAGAACACAAGCCCTCTGATCCGCCTCTAGATATATTGATATCAAGGCAGCTATAAACATGTAGCCCTTAAAAGGGAGCCCCTCCCAATAGAAGCAATCTATATGATGGATATTCCTCAGACACTTTAAATATCTAACCTCCTAGCTCTAGATGAGTGAGGCTTTCAGTTGTAATAGTGATATTATAATTATCTGCTCTTGTAGAATCTATTGGTGGAGTTCTAATACGGTGTGATGATGGAGGAAGACGAGATCGAGGTTACGATACATAGGGATTTCTCATCGCTAGAGGTTATAAGGGCTTCTATGGGTAGGTGGCACCACCATTTTGCAAGATCTGTTAAGGATCATGGAGGTGTTGTTCTAGACCTTATATTTCGAGGGAGAACCGTGGGGCAGTCTGTGGTATATGCAGTTGATCTTGGGTATAGCGTGCTAGGGGTTATATACTATATAGCCATCTTACCTGGGTATAGGGGTAGGGGGCTAGGTAAGATCTTACTCGCATCTGCTGAGGAGGTGCTAAGCGATATGAGATCAGAACATTTGTTGGCAACTATATCTGGTGATAATAAGGCGTCTCTTAAGCTCTTTGGGGAGATGGGCTACCAGCTATATAGCTGGGATCAGATCTCCAATAGGTGTGGAAAGGGGGTGGCTGAGGTTATTAGAATGATAACATGTGGTTATGAAGACGATGTGGTGGCGTTGAAAAGCGTTTTAGGAGACCCGGTTTTTCCAGAGATATGTAATATCAATGGTGGTGTGGCGAAGAGGTGGTGGAGATCGGCATGCTTAAAGCCGTGGCTAGATCTTAGAGGCAGAATATGATCTATATTCTTTATATAGATATAGGCAGGTTTCTCAGAAGAGATATATTTCTAATTACGCTATTGTTGGGGAGAGATATCGCATCTATAAATAGATCGAGGGATCTCTCTATGGGGAAGCTCTATCTCGAGAAAGAGACTAGAGGATCTAGAAAGGCCTCACACCTCTATAGAGCCTTGGAGGTGTTGGAATATGTTGAAGAGGATCTAGGTTGCGATGATCCCCACATTAAAGATCTGCCGGAATCAGAGGATGAGATAGATATATATGTCTCTAGATGCGGCGTGTCGGAGCATATCCTGAAGGAGGGGTTGAGGGAGTTAGAGGAGATGACGGGTTTTAAAATCAGAATTATCAGATCAACAGGCTATGGCTCTGGGATCAAGGATCTCTATAGATCTATTGGAGATCTTGTTGAAAGGGATATGTTGGATCTATTAAAACCCCTGGCCCTAGAAACAGCTAGAAGGGGTGGGATAGAATATATGGCTATCCTGTTGAAGAGCGGCAGTTGGATCATATTGGAGGGGGAGAGACACAGGGTTAGGGTTCCATGGATAGAGGAAGCTATAGCTATTGCACATACACACCCACCAGAAGGGTGTATCCCATCAAGACCTGATCTCGAGAGCTGTCTCGAGTTACTAAGCAGTGGGGGTATAGCGTGTGGAGTGATCAGTGTTAAGTGCTTCTTCATAATTCAGCTAGGGTTTCCCCTTTCAATTGAATGTTACGAGCATCTCATGAGGATTGTCAATAAATATGAGGATATATTGGAGGAGGTCAGGAGTGCTGAGAGCTTCATACAGATCTTCAGAGAGCGATGTGACTCTTTAAAGCTAACACTATCCCCCCTCTAACCTTTGAGATCGATCTATAGCTATTGCTGAGACATCCTGGCCTCCTCACTACCCCATATGGCGGGGTTTCGGCCGTGGAAAGGTTTCTATTTTAGATACCAAGGTATCTTCTGAAATTCCTCTCTACAGCAGCTGCTATATCCTCCTCCTCAGCACCCTTGATAGAGGCTATTATGGAGATTGTCTCTTTAAGCATTTGGGGTGAGAGTCTCAAGCCCCTATAGTTATAGGGTCCATCGCTCTCTATGAGCATATTATCTATACTCACCTTCTCAGCTATTCTCCTATGCTTCTCCTGGATCTTTATTGCTGCGTTTATCGAGACCATATACCCTAGATCCTCTATTTCCCTTAGCACATCTTCAGGACCGTTGTACCAGTGGAATATAGCCCTCTCAACACCTGCCATGCTTATAATCCTAAGGGCTTCCCTCCATGCATCCACAGCGTGTATATTCACAACAGCTTCTATAGATCTAGATACCTCTAGGAAGATCCTTAGCATCTCAACTTGTCTCTCGAAGAGGGATTCCGGAAGGAATCTCCTGTCCAGCCCCACCTCTCCAATGCATTTGGGTTTTGCCTCATATATAAGATCTACCGTCTTTCTAAGGTTTTCAGGCCCCTCTTTCTCTATATTCCATGGGTGGATCCCCAGGCATGGTATGATGTTTGAGCTATATCTTTTAGCTAGCTCGAGGGTTCTTAGAGAGGATTTCATATCATCGCTCACAGCTAGGATTACATAGCCTCTTCTAACAAACACCTCTACCTCGTCATCCCCGAACTCATGGAGATGGCAGTGGGCATCGTAGAGGCCTCTAGCCACCAACGGTGTCACCTAGAGATCCTAACTTCTCTTACAAGGATATAGGGCGATTCAACTGGGGTTGTTATCTCCCACCACTTCACCTTATAGAGCCTCTTACCGAGGGCCTCTATATTTGTCAATAGATTATTAACTGTATCTGCGATCCTCATTCTCCTTGAGGCCCCAACGATCTCTCCATTATCTACGATCAATATCGCGTCGCGGAGGACTGTAGAGAAGATCCCCTCGACAAAGTTATGATATCTGGTATACCAGTTGTTAGTGGCTATTAAGCCTCTTCTGAGATCCCTTATAAGCTCCTCATCACCTCTATCGCCTTGCTCAACACATATGTTCCACGGTCTCGGCATGATCCAGCCCGCATTGCCTGTAGACTTGGTTCCCATAGCCCTTGCTGTTTTGCTGTTATGGAGAAGAGATCTGAAGACGCCTTTCTCCACCAGGGCTACCTCCCTCGTTGAGACTCCCTCATCGTCGAACCCCGTTGATCCCATCATATCCTCTCTGTGGGGGGAATCCTTTATAGTGAGAACCTCACTAGCTATCCTATCCCCAGGCTTCCTATTGGCTAGGAATGTTGTTCCAACTAGATATGAGAAGCCTGTGAAGCCCCTTACAATTGAGTCTAGTAGCTCTCCAAACACCATTGGCGATAAGATCACATCATATTTCCCTGGTTCTATGCTCCTCTGGGAGGCTGATAGTTTGGCATATTCTGCTGATTTGAGTGCCGCCTCCTCTAACTCCTTAGGATCATAATACCTGGATCCATATCCCCAGTGCCCTGAACCCTCCCCCTTGAAGGATCTTAGGTGCGCATCGATGAAAGATCTCTTCTCACAGGCATTGAATCCCTTAGATGTTGCGAGGCACTTAACATTGATCCCTAGATCCAGGATGCCTGCAACCCTTTCAACACCCTCCTCAATAGCCCTGTTGATCATCATTTCAGCAATATCCCTTGGATCCTCCATCAGCTTTTCGATCTTATCATCAAAGGCCTTTGAGAGTGGCCGAGCCCTCGGATCTGGGTCTGGCAGTGGGGCATATAACATAGATCTTTCTAACTGATCTATATTTCCCGATAGCTCGGAGATTTTTCTAGATATCTGGTCAAGGCTCCATGTGTCAAAGGATGCCTGTGCAATCCTCTCACCCCTTGCTACATATATTGAGGTGCTATACGTCCTCCAGCTCTGGACAATACCTGGCTGGCTATTCACAATTTTAACCATAGATCTATCTGTGGTTGTTAGCAGTACAGCGCATTCTTGGAAGCCAGAGGCTTCGGCTGCTTTGAGTATCTTCTCACCTATGTATATCGGATCACTCAATAGGAGCCACACCCAGGTAGATCTTTGAGATCCTCACGTTAGGGCCTCCCATCCACACAGGCACACCCTGGGATGGCTCTCCCTTACCACATGTTCCTGGGAAGAACTCGAGGGTTTTATCTGCCCCAGCTATGCTGCTGAGGAAATCACCTGTGGTTATCTCTAGCACAGGGTTTCTAACAGGTCTCCCCAGCTCTCCCTTCTCTATCAGGAACGCCTCTAACCCTATATACCTATGCTGCCACCTGGTATCGTCTATATTCCACTCCATATTATTCTTTATATATACGCCAAGCTCTATATCTTCTATAAGCTCCTCGAACTCCATATCCCCTGGGGCTAGATATGTGTTGCTCATCCTCACAATTGGTTCTGAGGCATAGTCCATAGATCTTGAGGATCCGTTGCTGTTAACCATCATCAGCGCCGCCGTCTCTCTATTATGTAGAAGCTCTGTAATAACCCCCTCTCTATATAGGGTCTTGGGCCTTGCGGGAACCCCCTCATCATCGTATAAGTAGAAGCCGCTGGAGCCAGGAATTGTTGGGTCGTCTATGACATTAGCATATCTATTTCCAAGCCTTGCCTTGCCAACCATTTCGGGCTTGACGTAGCTCTCGCCGGCCTGTGCCGCTTCCCTCCCAAGCACCCTATCCGCCTCTAGGGGGTGCCCTACGCCCTCGTGCATCATGAGCCCCACCAGCTCAGGGCCTAAGACAACATCTATCTTCTCCCTCGGGGGTGAGATCCCCCTTATAAGTGCCTCCTCTATATTCCTGACCATATTTGAAATATTATTCGAGACCTTTTCCTCCTCTAGGAGCTCGAGACCCTTAGATGCTGCTATCTCATACCACTTGCTCATAGAGCCCTTCCCGGGGTATGATATAACTATGTTTATAAACCCCTCTATCTTTGGGATCCTGCTCCTAATATATGCACCATCGCTGTTGACCACGATCTTCTCCTCGATCTCCTCGCTATAGTTAGCTATAAATGTTGATAGCTTAGCCTCTCTTAGAGAGTTCTGGGCAGCTATATATAGATCCTTTAGATACGGCACTCTATCGCCTAACGCGAGGCTCTCAAAAGGCTTTAAAACTTTAACCTCGTAGGAGGCTCTCCCAATCTTCTCACGCGAGAGCGTTATCTTACTCTTAACAAGGCTTGAGAAGGTCCTCGCACCTGACACGGCTCTCTCAACAACAGATCTAACCCCTTCCCTATCTAGCCTCCCAGTAGCTGCGAATGCCATAGAACCCTCATATAGAACCCTCACACCGATACCCTCTGAAATCCTGGTGCCAATGCCTATGATTCTATCTCCCCTCATGCTTATACTCCTAAGCTCACGCCTATGATATCTAGCCTCAGCATATGAAGCCCCTAGGTTCCTGGCATACTCAACGGCGTAGAGAGCAAGCTCTTCCAAAAGCCCACCAATAAATATTAGGAAGAAGTTATTAATGCAATATAGCTCTAGGATTACAACAGAAAGCCTTACCCTTCAGGACGGGGATGGCAAGGTTTATAAGCCTTCTAAGGCTTTGATCATCTTTGGAGGGGCTCCATAGCCTCTAGCTATGGCGGTTAGCCCCGAGCCGGGGGCCATAGAGCTCCTCAGAAGATATAGG
>JAVVGG010000005.1:0-29626 GCA_032249275.1 Desulfurococcales archaeon | reverse complement strand
TTGAGGAGTCAGAGGCATACTCCTCATCAAGAGATCCGTTTAGCGGTAAGCCTATCAAGAGATACACCCCCTCTGTGATTCGCATTGCGCTGAGAGGGGGTAGAAGGGTGAGGGTTATAAAGATACAGATGAGGCTAGCAAGGCTGAGCAACGGATTAACCATGGATAGAGATGTTATAGGTGCTATAAACATCGGCTTGAAATACCTATCCTCAGATGGGAGCCCAGTGGCGTTGGGCTCAACAGGGCCCCATGCAGCTCGGGCGAAGCTGGTGATCCCAAGCCTAGGGCCAACCCCGCTAACAGAATTAAAGATATTTACAAGTATTTAGAAGTATCATTAGCGGGGAAACGCTTGTAAAGAAGGCGGGGGAATGTTGTGTGTAAAGTCTGTATATGGAAAGAGGGGCCTTGGTATAAAGCTACCGATCTAAAGTACTTTGCTATTCTACCTATTTTTGTTTCTAAAGAACTGTATGAGACCCTTATTAGAAGAATCTAAAATCTATCTTATATCATTTATGGTAAATTTATTGATAGTGTTTATCAAAATGCTTTTAAGCATTATACAATTCTATAGTTAGGGAGGGTCTTGATTTCAATAGCTGTATTAGCGAGTCACTCAGCTCTTGATGTACTAGATGGAGCTAAAGATGAAGGCTTAAAAACTATAGCTGTGGCCAAGGTGGGAAGGGATAGGGCTTATAAGGAATTCCCAGTAGTGGATAAGTTAATCGTGCTCAAGGAATATAACGAGATCCTCAGAAAAGATGTTATTGAGGAGCTAATAGGTGGAGATGATTTATTGAAGAAGGTAAGGAGACTCGCAGAGAAGGGGGTTACAAGGCTGGAAGATCTAGAATCTGCATCGATAGAAGAGCTAGTGATTGGAGTCCATTTCAGTGTTAACTATTTCAACTCGAGGATCAGGAAGAGGTTGGAGCTTCATAGCTTCGATAGGAGGATCCAGAGCAACCTCGATGGAATATTGAGATTACCTGCAAGGGAGCAGCTAGGATTAGAGTTAGAGGAAAGCTATGTAGAAGTGGGTCATGAGCCAGCGACTATTAGAGAAAGTCTCCTCGAAAGTATTTTTGAAATTGTGTATAGATTCGTTGAGACATGCTCGAAGCTTGTTCCTCTAGGCATCATAGGATCTTTTTCCCTTCAGCTGATTATTACATCTGATCTAGATCTAGTTGTATATGATGTATCAACGAGGATTGGAGGAGGCACCAATGCCTATATGGGGGTTGGAAGCCGATATAGTAAGCTGTATTTTAGAAGACTCATTTCAATTGGCAGGAGGATCGCTATTGAATTAAGAGAAGCCTGGGATCAAGGTAGGCTTGATGAGGTGGTCACATGAATCTAGAGAATATCCTAAAGAAATATGATCTAGAAAGACTATCTGTTGCAACATTAGCAAGCCATTCAGCAATAAATATACTTAGAGGAGCCAAGGCTAGAGGTTTAAGAACTATAGCTATTTCAAAGTCAGATGCAACATGGTTCTATAAGAGGCTCTGGTTTATCGATGAAGTATGGGAAGCAGTGCCCGAGGAGTTCAGGAAACTCTCGCCTAAGCTGATAGAAATGAACGCAATATTGATCCCACACGGCAGTCTTATAGAATACGTTGGGTGGAAGAGGATACTCGAAATCCAAGTCCCAATTCTAGGCAACAGATATCTCCTTGAATGGGAGGCGGATCAGGAGAAGAAGATGCTGCTTCTAGAGAGATCCGGGATACCTACACCGAGGGTCTATAAAAGGGTCGAGGATATAGACAGGCCTGTAATAGTAAAGCTCCCAGGCGCCAAGGGTGGAAGAGGCTATTTCGTGGCAAGGAACAGGGATGAGGCTTCAAGGAGACTTAAAAATCTGAATGACAACTATATAATTCAAGAGTATCTAATAGGTGTACCAGCATACTATCACTATTTTTCGTCTAGAATAATGAATAGGATCGAGATCTTCGGCATGGATATCAGATACGAAACAAATGTAGACGGCAGGACGCTAGGCCTTGCAGAGCCTAGCTTCGTAGTTGTTGGTAACATTCCGCTTGTCCTTAGAGAGTCCTTGCTACCCAAGATCCAAGAGTATGGAGAAAGATTTGCAAAGGCCGTAGAAGAGTTGATACCTCCAGGTCTCATTGGGCCCTTCTGTCTCGAATCCATAATAGGCGATGATCTAAGTATCCGGGTATTTGAGTTCTCCGCGAGAATCGTCGCTGGCACTAATACCTATATGGGGGTTGGAAGCCCCTACTCTATAATGTACTTCGAGAAGCCTATAGACATGGGAGAAAGAATAGCGATAGAGATCATAGAGGCTTCCCGTTCAGGAAAACTATTAGATATTCTTACATGAAAAGGACATACGCGTGTAATTCTGAGCGCTTGATTAATGTAGCCGGTTCTGACCTCCTCAGCTAAAAGGACAAAGCATTAGGATTTAGATTATTATTATCATATGCACTTATCTGCAGTGCTAAAAATAACGAGACACTCGCAGAGCTATGATACTTCTGCTGGGCTATATATAGAATATATTGCCTAGATCCTCTAATCTTACTTTAGTTTTACATGGAACTTAAATTATATCGAGCTAGATAAAACCTAAACCTAAAGATAGTAGAAGCTTCTTTTTCAGCTTCTTAGAACATATTACTTGGAGTGGGTCTTGAAAATCTATGCCGCTATCTCGGCTCTCATCATGGTTCTCCTATCTACTCTAGCCTTTAACCCGCTTACACATGCTAGTAACTGCGACTATGTAGATGTCCCGGCTGTTGAGAGCCAGAGTGGTAGGGGTAGTACTGTGAGGGTTACTATATGTGTGTCCCCAGGATCTGGGGTTATAAGGATCTATGGCGTTGATAGGATTGAAAGTGATACGATGGTCTCTATATTCACAGCATATCTTCTAGCTCAGATATACTCTGGCAAGAGCTTCTCAGGATCAGATCTATCTATATATTTTGGCAGAAGCGTGGAGGATGTCTCAGGCCCTTCTGCAGGTGCCCTACTAACATATGCCTTCTACAACATCCTCGCTAGAGGGGAGATCAGGCCGAGGATCTCTGGCACGGGTGCTATAAATCTCGATGGTAGTGTTGAGGCTGTGGGGGGTATTCCGCAGAAGCTCTCAGCTTTGAAGAGTCTTGGCTATAGATCTGTTTTCCTGCCTGCTATTAGCTATATTCAATACTCACAGGCTATTAGCACTAGATTCAGCGATCTAAGCGTAACGCCCATCGGAGGAATAAAAGCTATGCTTAACATCTCTACAGGTGCGGAGGCCCAGCCACCGAGAGACAGCTCTCTAGAGGATATTGAGAGGGTCTCCAAAGCCCATGTGGAGATGCTGAGAAGCATAGTATCAAGTCTTATAGAGATATACATGAGTAGAGTTGCCGACAGAGGATCACAGAGCTATAGAGAGGCATCAGCTCTCCTCAACATAGCATCTAAAACCCAACCTCCAGAGGGATACCCATCTATCAATCTCTACTACCTAGCACTCATATCCATAGCTCAGGGGGTTGTGCAGGGAGATCTGAGGGGCTACGGGGCTATGCTCATAGACAGAGCTGTCGAGCTATATAATAAGAGCCTAGGTGTTCTGAAAGAGATATTCTCAGATATACCTAGAAATCAGAGCATGGATCGATATATAGTATATATGCTCCTCATTGAAAGAGCCCTAGACCTCATAGGCTATTCAAACACCGTTAAAACCTATATGTCTAGCGGAGATAGAAGCGTTCTAGCCCCTGTGGCGGGGCAGATATATGGGAGAGCACTCTCAATAACATATTGGGCCGACATACTTGGTAACCTCACAAAGCCGGGTGAAAACGGGAGTCTCAGAGATATATATGTATCCTCACAGAGACTCCTAGAGACGCTTGGAATAGCCAACCAAAGCCAGGGCATCTACACAGCATTGGCAAACAGCCTGGGAAGAGATATAGATCTCGAGGGGCTGAGAATGCTCATTCCGGCATACACGCTATACAGCTATCTGAGAAACTACTCGGCATCTATAAGAGCATCTACAATCGGCCAAATACCAATAGGCAGCCTAGAAGCCTCCAGCTATGTAGAGACCCTAATAGAGAGAGGCTATATGCAACCCCAGATAACCATGGACTCGGGGCTCCTGCTAAACATATATAGATTTTCAACATGGGCGCTAAAGATCATAGGAAGCATATCCTCAGCAGGATCACAGGCCCCAATACCCCAAACCCTCATATCCTCGCTAATAGGCACGAGCTCGTCGGCATCAGCCCTCAACATACTAGCAATAATATATAGTGGGAAGGCATCACCGCCAAGAGCTATAGAGCTCTCAGGATCCTCCCAACAGCCCCAGCTAAACAGCCCAAGCATCGGAGGAGGGGAGGGCTATTACCATGTTCTAGCGTCAAATATACTCACTGCAATGTCTATCGTAACAGCCCTCATAACTACTATAATAGTGATCTCAACATCTCGAGCTAGAAAAGCTCGAGCACAAACTGCTAACAGCCAGCCTAGTTAGCCCTCTTCTCATACCCAGAGAATAGGCTGTAGAAGAGGGCAACTGATGAGATTCCTATAAGCATCGATAGATATAGAGGAACCTTTAAAAGGCCTGCAGATATATAATACCCTGTAACAGCTGGTGCGAACGAGCTTGAGAGGTTCATGGAAAGAGCTATAACTGTTGATGCTGAGGCCCTCTCTGAGGGATCTACAAGGCCTATTATAAAGGATCTCAGGATCGGGTTAGGCATGCTTAGAAGGATGATTATAGATGCATATAGAAGCCCAGCTGCAATAAGACTATCTACAAGTATGATGGGAAGCAGTAGAGAGAAACCGATTGCCTGGAGAGTCACGATAGAAGCTACAGACCCTAGATTTCTGGCAATAGCTGGCGAGGCTAGAAATGCGAACATAAGGATGAACTGAGCTGCGGCATATATATATGAGATCACACCCACAGAGGCTCCATACCTCGCGTTCAGCCAGAGAGAGAATATAGAGCTGCCTATAAGCCCCGTAGATAGCGAGAAGAGAACCCCATAGGCCATACCCCTTATAATCACAGATCTTGACTTGATTGGAAGAACCAGCGAGGGTCTCCCACTGCCAGGATTGCCTGTGGAGCCAATCCCTATGGAGAGGATCAGTAGGGATGACTGTAGAAGGGAACCCCCCATAATAGCGATCACTGGGAGATATTGATACCAGGCGGAAAGCCCTAGAGAAGCTAGATAAGATGGTATTCCGCCGGCGAGGGAGCCGAGAACACCTGCAAGGGAGTATGTAGATGCTGATACGCTGAAAAGAAGATTCCTCCTCTCAGGTGTTGGAGCTATATCCGCTAGAATCGCCGCTATAGATCCGCCATATAGAGCAGAGCCTATACCCCCTAACACTGCTAGTGATAATAGGTAGAAGAGGTTTATTGGATATAGATATCCCAGCATCACCAACCCTCCAATGAGAAGCCCTAGAGAAGCTATCCTCCTCCTACCATAGGTATCCGCTAGAATCCCTCCTGGCAGCAGAAGAGCTATCGCCACAATAGATGTTGTGGAGAATAGCAACCCGACCTCGCCCGGTGAGTATCCCATGCCCCTCAGATATATCCCAAGATCAACATTCTGGACGGAAATAGACATCGCGACCAAGGCCTGGGCAATCACAGCTTTCCTAGCATTTGCATCGAGCTGGAAATACCCCTTTAGACTACCTATGAGTCTTAAGAGGATATTCCTGGGAAACCTCTCGCCCAGATGCCCTCGATATAGATACTTCAAAAGCTTATATGTTATCTACAAAAATAATAAAGCTTATGTCCAGGGTTTCTACTTAATGTTTATTTTCATATAAATATTAAGTAGAAACTATCCCAGAATTTCCACACAGCTAGTTAATCCAGGCTGTAGTGGGGGATCCAGGGCTAGCTATAGTGGAGATTATTGGATGTCCTTATAGCTAGGGATGCGAAACAACATGGTGGGGATGGGGTTAGCGACTAAGATCCTCGAGATACTCTCGAGAAAACCCTTCGCAGTTATCGGGCATAGAGGTGCCGCTGGCTTAGCACCTGAGAATACTCTCGCATCTTTCTCAAAGGCTATAGAGGTGGGCTCTGATATGGTTGAGCTCGATGTACAGATAACCTCAGATGGTGTTGTTATTGCCATGCATGATGAGGATCTAAAGAGACTTGCCGGCTTGGATATAAATGTTAGGAGGAAAACCTATGGAGAGATATCCAGCATAAGGATTAGAGGAGAGCCCATACCAAGGCTAGAGGATGTTCTCAGACTCTGTGTCGAGAATGTAGGGGTTTTAATAGAGATCAAGGTGCCCGGAGATGAAGTATATGTGATAGACACCATAAAATCCCTTGGAGCCGTGGACTGGGTGGCTATTATAAGCTTCAGCGAGGAACCACTTAGAAGGGTTAAGAAGGCATTGCCCTCGATACCAGTGGGCATTATATATATACAGCCACCAGGTAGGATAGTCGATGCAAAGAGAGAGGGCTTTGAAATAGCCCTACCAAGATATCCACTGGCAACTACGAGATCTATCGAGCTAGCCCATAGACTTGGTATCAAGGTGGTTGCCTGGACTGTAAATGAGGAGAAATGGGTTAGAGAATTGGCATCGAGGGGGATCGATGGTATCACAACCGATTACCCAGACATGGCTGTTAGGCTTAGAGATACGATCTCGAAGACCCATCTCTAGAGCCGTTTATAACTATACCGATGTTTATATCACCAGTAATATGGGGGTTTGCATGGAACTATGCTTACGGTTCGAGTGGGCTTTTACCTATACTAGGTAGGTTTGATATAGTTGTGGTTGGTATTATCACAGGCTTTGTTCATGTGCCTCATGCTTATGCCATAATATCATCAGCAATGCTCTAAATATTCTTCATTAGAAGAGGTTGCTAAGATCCATGGTGCTGGATCTAAAGCTCTACTTTTAAGGATCGTGATACCCCTTATAATGCCATCAATAATATTCTCAACAGTTCTGCTCATAATACTAGGTATAGAGCAGTTCGGAATTCCGCTTGTTTTACTTGCTCCATGGGGAGAAGATGTTCTAACGACATATCTATATTCTATATATAATGCATATGTATCGAATCCCTATCCTAGGATGGCTGTTGTTGCATCTATAATGCTGTATATAACTGTATCGCTTCTAATAGTTCAGAGATATATAGTGCTAAGGGAGTCGAGAAGGTTTGTGACAATAGGTGAGAGGGTAAGAGGGTTTTATGTTGTGCAATCATCAATGGGTGCCAGGGTTTTTCTACTTGTATTAGTGCTTCTATATATAGTATTTACAATTATAGTCCCACTATCAAGCATAGTACTGAGATCTCTAGTTCCTCTATATGGTTCTAGAATGGGTTCGATTTCTTTTGATGCATATGTAAACATACTACATATTATAGAAGTATAATTATAAATACGCTTGTAGTAAGTCTCATCGCTTCCACATTGGCTGTGATATTGTATCTCTCGATATCGATTACAGCAGTTAGATCTAGCAATAGGTTCTTATCAACAGTTGCTGATATAACAGCTAGCTTGCCCAGAGCGATGCCCGGTCTAGTAGCAGGTCTAGCATTTCTCTGGATATATCTCTTAACTCCTCTTAGAACTATAATGTACACATATATGGGTCTTGCCCTTGCCCATGTAACAATATGGTCAGCTCTCGGTGTTAGGATTATAATGGGCTCCATTATTCAGATATCTAGGGAGTTAGAGAATGTAGCTCTGATCCATGGAGCGACTCCTACACAGGTAGTGGTCAGAATACTTGCTCCTCTACTAAGCCGTTCTCTGCCAATAACATGGCTTCTCGTTTTTATAGTCAGCATTAGAGAACACTCGATACCATTATTCATAGCAACAAGTGGAACCCAGGTCATAGGTTCATCTATAGTAATTCTACTCGGTAGCGGTGATCTAGGAACTATAGCGGGACTCTCAACAATATCACTAGCTATATCATCCCTTCTAGCTATAGCTATATTCAGGCTTGGATGGAAACCATATGGGGGATGAATGATATGGCATTTATAGAAATAAAAGATCTGTCAAAGAGACTGGGCAGATCACAGGTATTGGAGGGTGTAAGTTTTAATCTGGAAAAAGGTGAGGTTTTCGCCATATTAGGACCTAGTGGGAGTGGCAAGACAACCCTTCTTAGGTGCATCGGAGGTATAGAGAAACCTGACAGAGGATCCATTGTTATGAATGGCTCTATACTCTTTGATTCAGAGAAAGATGTAAATACACCACCGGAGAAAAGAGAAATGGGATACGTGCCGCAAACCTGGGCTCTATGGCCTCATATGAGAATTAGAGATAATATAGCATTTGCTCTTAAGCTAAGAAAGATTCCGAAAAGCGAAATCGAGGCAAGGGTTTTTTAAAATAGCTAAGGCTCTAAAAATAGAGGATCTGTTGGATAGGTATCCATGGCAGCTTTCTGGAGGACAGCAACAAAGGGTCGCTATTGCAAGAGCCCTTATCTTGGAGCCAAAGCTTCTGTTATTCGATGAGCCTCTATCTAACCTAGACGCGGCTCTGAGGGAGGAGGCGAGAATGTGGTTAAGAGATCTGCTGAAGTCGCTGAGTATAACAGCCATCTATGTGACTCACGATGTGCGGGAAGCTCTATTTATAGGAGACAGGATTGGTGTTTTACATAGTGGAAGGATGGTTTTCATTGGAAAAATTGAAGAGCTGTATGAGAAAATAGACAAGCCTGAAATAGCTAAGCTGATAGGCTATAATATATTAAGTGGGAAAGTAATGGATAGTATTAATAATAAAACCATAGTAGAGTTAGCGAGTAGCGATCTAGTAGAGTGCGCAGGCAATGGAGAGAAGGGTGAAGATGTATATATAGCATTCTGGCCATCAAGTGTTAATATAGGGAAAGAAAAAATTGTTGAAAAAATAGTTAGGGTAAGCAAAATAGAAAAAGATCTATATGAATATATGGTTGCTATTTCAGGCGATGAACACTTTAGAGGTATAGCTAGCACTAGGATATATGAAGGGACATTAGTGCATTTATCAATAGAAGAATGTAGGGTTATACATAAGAGATATAGGTAAAACCTATAGAGATTCTCGTGATTCTCAGTTACATTATAGATCTCTAAAGCCTATCTGAATATTACCTTAATACTAGGCCCAGACTTCAGGATCTATTTCATATATAATGGATAGTTTGTTTTTCCTCTTAATGATCAAATGAGATCCTATATATTCTCAGATTATCTTCTCTGACCTCTTCCTAACCTTATAGATCAGGAGTTCCGCGTCTATCAGAGCGGGAGTTTGGGCTACACTCCCTCTGGGAGGGTTTAGCCCCCGGGCCGGGTCTCCGGCTTATTATCCCTATCCCCTTGAAAAGGGACTCAGGGTTATGGCTTTTATCATTGTCTCGGAGACATAGGTTTAATCTTGCGTTGCTAGCACCTCTATCTTGATCGCCAGAGGGTTGCTCCCGAGATCACACACGTTATAATCATAGAGAATACTGGAAGATACTGGGCTTATAAATCTTCATCTTCGACATAAATGGTGAGGCTTTCAGTTGTAATCTTAAGGTTTCTTTGTTTTAAAAATTCAGGGTTATCTTTATAGAAACTTATGCCTGAGGAGGTTAGCTAGAATAATTATAACATCGATCTCAGGCCTGGGTTATATAATAATAAAATTTATTTAGCACCATTGCTATTCTGGAGCAATATATTGTTGCTCTATCAAGTCTGAGTTATAGATATAGAGGTTATATAAAGGCTAATCCCCTCAATAGGGATGATTTTCTATTTATAACGTCTGCAAATTCTATATACCCCCTTGTAGTATATCTATTGGGTGGGAGATTGCAGGCCGTCTCCATATCTATTGAGAGGGCTGTGAGGATTGGTTTGAGAAGATGGGATGCCTATCTAAGGCTCGCACTAGGTGGTAAGGGTTATGTTATATACATGCCTATGCTTCCTAGAAAGCCTGAGAGGGCCGAGGCTCTGGTTTCAGGTGACGGCAAGAGGATTTTTATAAGTATCTTGAGGAATAGTCTATACTCCTCATCGTCAGGTCTCCTAGCCGATCGAGGATCTTCCTCCAGGTCTCAGAATAGGTGACATGGTCTACCATGGATATATTATAATGAAAACGAGATATATCCAAAAACAGCTGGAGACAGCCTCGATACTCTATGGCCACCTGTTTAAATACCCTTGTGAGAATAAAGATAGCGTATGGCTATTGAAAAAATAGACAAGAAGATCATATTACGGCTATTGAAAAACGGCAGGGCTTCTGTGAGAGATATATCTAGATACACGGGAGTATCGCCTCAGCTTGTGAGCTATAAGATAAGATCTTTCATCAGTAGAGGTATAATAAGGAGCTTCTCCATAAGGACATCTCCTAACCTCTATGGTTATTACTACGCATTCGTAGCTATAGATAGCAAGGTCGTGGATACGATCAGGGTCTCCTCGTGGGCATCATGCCTGGAAAGAATCGAGGTTGTCGAGATATATTCAAACACTATGGAAGGGCTCAGGAGGGATATCGATCGTATAAGTAGCATGTCTAAGGGGTACTATATGTCCTACATACCTCCCCAGAGGCTTTATAGAAGATCGCCTACTGTCGAGAGATTCATAAGAGCGATAAGATCGGAGCCTAGGTCGAGCTTCTCAAGGATAGCCGAGATCTCGGGGCTGGATAGAAGAACAGCTGTTAAGATCTACAAGTGGCTTAGAAGGAACAATTTAGTAAGCGTGATCCCAGTGATCGATATCGATAAGGCTGGGATAAAGATAGTCATTGTATTCACAAGAAGGGCTGAAAGGCTATTGCTACCTGCGGGCATTGACTACGAGGTACTGTTATATATAAGGGATGATCCATATGCTTTCTTCATGACGGCCTTCCTGGATAGCTACGAAGCCAAGAGATTTATATCTGATATTATTAGCCAAGATAGGGATGCCGATATAATGATCATATATGACTATGGATTCAAAGAAATAGAATAGAGAGTCCACCTCCTAGCCCAAGTCCCTCCAAGTTAAAAGATCACTACACTTTCTCCGGCTAGGAATTCAGGATCCAGTTTTTATCACAATACATATAGAAACCATGCCCATACCTAGCCAGAAAGAACTTCCAGGTATAAAAGATCCTTTTGCGCCTGCTTAATTGACCTCTCTAACCACACCTCAGGGCGTCTATGAAGAGAGTAGTTGTTGTTGGAGGCGGTATTGGGGGGTTGGCCATTGCAGCGCTTCTTCTGAGAAGGGGGTATGATGTTATTGTTATTGAGAAAAACAACAGCATAGGAGGTAGGGCTTCCTATCTAGAAATAGATGGGCATGGCTTTGACATGGGGCCTACTTGGTATATGATGGACGATATATATAGAAAGTACTTCAGCGAGCTAGGCACGTTGCCTAGGTATTATAGAAGGCTTAAGAGGCTTGATCCCATGTTCAGGATCAGGATATATGGTAGGGCGATAGATGTTAGCACAAGGATCGAAAATCTAGAGGCGGAAATGGAAGAAATAGAGCCGGGCTCCAGTGAGAAACTGGCCTCAATTATGAGAAAATCTAGGGATATATATAATATTGTTGCCAGAAAGCTTCTATATAGACGATACACAAGACCCTGGGACATGTTATCCCTAGATATACTGAGGATCTATAGGTATATGCTCCCAGCCCAGAGGATGCTTGATAGATTATTCAAAAGGGAGGAGACAAAGATACTCCTAGGCTATGACTCGCTCTTCCTAGGCACTCCTCCCTGGGAGCTGCCTGCTCTATACCTTCTGCTAATGACACACTCCCTGTTCGGTAATGGTGTATACTACCCCCAGGGGGGGATGAGGAATATACCAGGATCTCTTGAGGAGTATATAATCAACAGAGGAGGGAGGATCATCACTGGGTGCGAGGTAACCAAGATAGATGTATCAAGCGGACGTGCTAGAGGTGTTAAGAGCCTCTGCGGATATTACGAGGCAGATATCGTGGTTGCTAATGCTGATTATGCCCATGTAGAACTAGATCTCCTTGAGGAAAGGTACAGAAGCTATAGAGAAGGTTACTGGCTCGATAGGAAGCTAGCGCCCTCAGCTTTCATAGCCTATCTAGGCTTGGAAAGAGAGCTCAGAGAGCCCCACCATATAGTGGTAATCAATTCGTGGAGAGAGCACTTTGACGAGATATTCAGCAACCCGACGTTTCCTAGAAACCCCTCATACTATGTGCACAATCCATACCCACTCAATGGATCTGACAAGCCTGGAATAATGGTACTAGTCCCAGTATCGCCTGGATTGAGGGCTAACTGGGCAGAGGCTTTTGAGCTTGTTCTGAGAAGGCTGAGCAAGGATCTGGGTGAGAGGATCTCCCCCAGGATAAGGCTGATTTTCACACCCAAGAGCTTTGAGACTAGATATAATGCCTTCATGGGCACAGCCCTGGGGCTCAGACACACTATAGACCAGACGGGCTATTGGAGACCATCTATCAAGAGCAGGAAAGTGAGTAACCTTTACTTTGTAGGCCAGTATGTTCACCCCGGCGTGGGCGTGCCAATGGTTCTTGTCTCTTCACAAATAGTTGCGAGGGCAATAGAAGATGATCTATAGTGAGGCTTATAGAGTGTTCAAGCAATCGAGCAGAACCTTCTACTATGCCAGCAAGCTTTTTCCAAAGTCTGTTAGAAATGATGTTGCAATACTATACGCCTTTGTGAGAACAATTGATGATCTTGTAGATAGGCCTAACCCTGATGTGGATGGCTTCTACAGAGCATGGGAGCTTATCATGAGATCCATGGATGGGGAGCAGACCGGGGTTTGGTATATAGATATGTTTGCAGAGCTCTCTAGAAGGAAGGGTTTTAGGTTTGAGCATATAGAGGCTTTTATGAGGTCTATGGAGATGGATCTATATATTAGATCATATATGACATTTAGAGATCTCCTGGAATACATATATGGATCCGCAGAGGTAATAGGGATCTTCATGGCTAAGATAATGGAGCTACCTAGTGAGGCCTATGATAGTGCTATGAAGCTTGGGAGAGCTTATCAGTTCATCAACATGGTTAGAGACATAGGAGAGGATCTAATGCTGGGGAGAATATACATGCCAGTAGAAGATCTAGAGAGGTTCAGGGTTAGATGCTTCTGCGACACTCCAGAGTTTAGAGAGATGATCAGATTCGAGGTGGGGAGGTTCTATACAATGATCAGCGATGCCGAGCAGGGTTATAGGTATCTGCCAAGAAAATACCTTATCCCAATCAAGACAGCCTCGGATCTATATAAGTGGGCAGCTAGAATAATCTATAGAAGACCATCCATAGTTCTTCAGCCTAGGTCTAGGGTTAAGCCCTCGCCAATTAGATCCATATCATATGGGATAGCCAATATGGTGAGAGCATGGGTGTGAGGGAGATCATATTGATATCCAGGCCAAGATTTTGGCTATATACAGCTGGACCATATCTTTTGGGATATACAGCATCTTCTGGAGCTATATGTGATCTCCTATCCCCAGCCTTTATAGGGATTTTTCTTTACTTCATGATCCCTGCTAATCTCTATCTATATGGGATCAACGATCTATTTGATCTAGACACCGATGTTTATAACCCCAAGAAAGGATCTAGAGAGGTTCTATCAACAGAGATAGGGGTTACCAAACTAGCGGCTGTTGTAATAGCATCCCTAGTAATATCCATCCCAGTCCTGGCTATCCTTCGGGGCTATCCAATGCTATTGATGATGCTATTTCTTCTTCTATCAACTATATATAGCGCCCCGCCACTAAGGCTTAAATCGAGAGCCTTTCTAGACTCTTACTCAAATTCCCTATACGCGGTGCCAATGATCATGGGCTATTCTCAGAACAGAGGCTATTTGCCAGAGACTTCTATAATAATAGCCTCTATACTATGGACGGCAGCCATGCATGCTTTCTCAGCAATACCTGATATAGAGTATGATAGGAAAGCTGGACTGAGGACAACTGCAGTCTTACTAGGAGCCAGGGGATCTCTAGCCTTCTGCACAATCAACTGGGGACTAGCTAGCTTAATAGCGATCACTTACGATCCACTGCTATTGCCATCCCTTCTATACCCAGCTATATCATTATATCTACTATTCAAACCAGAGAGTGTGGAGAGAATATACTGGCAGTTCCCCAAAATAAATACTGTGATGGGCTTCCTAGCCTTTATATATATACTATATAGAAAAGGATTTCTAATATCTATAGCTATCCCACAGTGCTCATAGGCTTGCTACATGGCTAATTATTTATTCCAAATTATTTATTCCATGGAGATATATCATCTGGGGCTTTGATGGATATCGCATTAATGCTTCTTCTAATATCCTCAATATTATCCTCTACACCCTGATAACCATGATCTGGGGAGCATGCTATGGGCCCTCTCCCAAGAGGGAGGTGTTCGAGATTTCAGCCTAGTTCTTATGATCTGCTGCGCTG
Organism: Desulfurococcales archaeon; assembly: GCA_032249275.1. Taxonomy (GTDB): domain Archaea; phylum Thermoproteota; class Thermoprotei_A; order Sulfolobales; family AG1; genus AG1. The sequence continues at coordinate 15,022 of JAVVGG010000005.1, read as the reverse complement.
GGAAGGGCTCTATAGAGGTTATAGAGCTGGGCTCGGACTTTGGAGGGTTGCTTCGAAGTTGTGAAGCGCGATCCTGGGACTATATGCTTGGGTATCGAGATAGATTTATATAAGGTTCTCTGGAGCATGTCTATGGCTAAATTAAAGGATGCTGATGATAGAGCTAGGTCTATGTGGGACGATATGTTCGATACGAGCCTGGAGGGCTTTGATGTTGCCTACGTGTTCCTATAACCCTCATCTGTTGGGAGACTTGGGGAGAAGATAGAGATACTTGAAGAGTTCTACATACACGTTGCAGGGGCTAGATGCTAGGTGATCACATGACCTCCCCCTCACCCTTAGTGGCGGGGTTTCACTGTGGTGTCTTGGTCATTGCCCCTCATTGGGGTTAATTTTTCATGCTGTTGCTCGTGATGCTGAATGATGGTATCTTCCTTTTTCATTGACGCGTCATAGCCCGGCTTTCTCGCTACGTTTCTCGAGAAGTTGATATTCACATTAATGGCTATGATGCGGTTTTTGCGTATGTAGAGCCCTCTTTGGATTCTGCTGTTTTAATTCTAATGAATCCTTCCACAACTTAAGCACCATCAAGATGTAATAAGGAGCTTTTAGTTGTAAAGGATTCGGGTTTTCGGCTCTCTAGTTATTATTTTCCCAAACAACTATATATATGGGGGCGTTTTGCTCCTAAGATACAACGATGTGGTTATCCTCTCAGCAGTTAGAACCCCTATTGGCAAGTTTGGCAAGAGTCTCAGGGATCTCAGAGTTTCCGAGCCGGGAGCTATAGCGATTAGAGAGGCTATAGAGAGGGGAGGTGTTGATGTAAAGGATATAGGTCTCGTGGTTATGGGCAACGTTATAAAGGCTGGAGGCAGTATGCTCACATCCAAACAGGCATCTCTAATGGCCGGTCTTCCCCCTCTATTGATTGTATGAATATAGACATGGTGTGCTCCTCGGGAATGGCTTCTATAGCCAACGCGTCCATGTATATTGAGAAGGGTGTTGTCGATGTAGCTATAGCTGGCGGTATGGAGAGCATGAGTAGCTCCCCATATCTGATCCCCTCTACCAAGAGGTTGGGGTTCCCCACCTAACCAATAGATCCCTTAGTGTAAATGACTCAATGCTCGTGGACGGCCTGGTAGACCCCTTCACAAGCTATCATATGGGCAAGATCGCTGATCTATATGCTAGGGGGTTGGAGCTTCTAGAGAGGATCTAGACATAATAGCCCTCAAAAGCCATGGGAGAGCCTGGAGAGCCTGGGAATCTGGTGTGTTCTCTAGAGCCTTCTACAGGCTCAGAGACAATTAGCTAGGCCAATGAGACCAGAGATAGCCTGGTAATGGGGCTATTCGACGGAGATCTATTATCATAGGGGTAGTCTAGATTCCATCATCTTCACCGTACACACCAAAACAAGCATGCCGGGTTATACATAAGTTATAACTATGAGCACCCTATTCATCTATGTGCGAGACGCTAAGACTGAAGGAGACGCCAAGAAGTTCTACGGGGATATATATGATACCGTGAGACACATAAACCAAAGTATATCCTGAGAGGAAGAGGTCTATGGAGGTTCAGGTTTCATCGGGCTTGATATTTGCCAAGCCCTCTTCCCTTGGCTTCACCGCCCTCAGGATCCCATTTCATCGAGATCCATATCACTGGCCATACCCACTCGGAATGACCCTTGCTCACAGCTCCACCTTCATAGAGACCTTCGACCCATAGCCGTGGGGTACCCCGCACTCTGTGCTTTCCTTTATCTCTCGCTATTCATGTAAACCCACTCGGGTCTCCACCTCTACCTGCATCATAGGGCTATAGAGAAATTTGTTGCTAAACCTTATAAACCCATATAAAACTCAATACAGCTTAGGGAAAGCATCTAGCACATACATCGCGTATATCTAGCCATTCCAAATTTGCGGATGAGCTTTCTATAGTATGTGATCCTTTAGGGCCGGATGGGTCATCACCATAGCTATGGTTAGGTTTTGTTATGCTAGCGGTTCTCACCTCTATAACAGATATTATTGCAGAAAATATATTAATTATTTATTAATTATTAATATAACTATAACCCTATATATCGATTTCTGTGTATCGATCTACTAGGCAAAGCATCATATTATATTTTTCTTGAAGCGAGAGGGCAAAACCTACATCTATTACTTCGATGCCTTTAGCTGGGATCTAATTTTCTCTTCATATGGGAACTTAATGTCATTCTCCTAAAGTCTTCTAATAAATACACCTATAGATCTTCTTTTCAGGGTATATGTATATATTTTTCGTATAGCGTTGATCTTGAAGCCTTATTGATTGAAGATCAATAGCAATTATAATATAGTATTCCTAGATACAGTTATAGAATTTTACAGGATGGCAGCCGCCTCTCTGCTTAAGATGGTGAAGCTTTTAGCTGTAATAGATATCCTAAAGGGGGCTCTGGTTTCACAGTTATCTCATCGAGTTAAAATATCTAGATCTACTAATATATCTAGGCTCTAGAAAGGCTAAAAATATAATTAATGATCAACAAAAACCCTATATGAAGCCCAAAACAACGGATATAATGCATTTTAGCTACAATTATACCTCTTTTCGAATATACGGGCTTGCTGTAGGGGGTCTCTATAACTAACTAAGTAGAAATGTTTTTTCTGAGCAGGCCTGTGGTGTAGATGCTTGCGAGATTAGCTAGGATATCTTCGCCTCTCGGCTCTCCGAGAATCATGTTCATAACACCCGCCATGTGATTGATCCCCATTAGGGTTATAGCTAAGCTTTCAGGCTCATATATCTTTATAAACCCTTTTTTAATATCCTCATCTATTCTCTTAGCATATGCTTTAAGGAATGGGATATAGTATGCTTTGGCTATCTCTATTTCTATATATTCAGATTCTCTAACAATTCTATATATGTTGCTATTCCTCTCTACGAATCCTAGGAAACATGCTGTACCCATTATTTCGAGGTCTATAGGATCTCTTGCTTCCGATGTGCATAGCGTTAAATATCTTCTCAGGGTTTTTCCGATAAGAATTACTAGATCTCTTAATAGTTCCTCCTTACTCTTATAAAACTTATAGAACATGCCAACAGAGTAACCTGTTTTCTCCATGATCTCATAGATCTTCGTATTTCTGAAAGACTTGCCGGATATGGTATTTATTGTAGCTAATAATATATTCCACTTATCCTCAGAAATATTAGCGGATCTATATATCTCGTACTCCTCAGCTAAACTTACAAGATCTTTGGAGGGTTTTATATGTATAGCAGGAGGTGTTTTATTCCCTCCCAGTCCCTTTAGTATCAGATCTCCAGCAACCTCTATATCCATTAATATATTTCCTGGAACATCGAATATCTGTCGAAAGAGATATATAAATTCAGCACTTCCTATAATCGTAAGTGTAGCAACCGATGGATTTATTGTTCCGGTGAGGATCCTATTCTCATTTAGTATATTGTTAAGCATTTTAAATAGGTTAGCATAATAGAGTCTAGCCAGATCTTCTCTAATAAACTCAAACTCTCTAAACACCCTATGAAAGGCAACTAGCCTCTCATCGTTCATAAGTGTTGAGAATAGGTATATAAGACCTCTGATTTTGCTGGAGAGACCAAGCTGATGTCTAAACGAGTCTCTGACTATATTTTCAACATGTTTTAATAGATATTCCGCGTAGTATTTAAGCATATCATCTTTAGATTTAAAATATGTGTAGAATTGCGTAGTAGAAATCCCTGCTAGTCCTGAAATTTCTCTCAAAGATATATCATGGAAGCTTTTCCTAAATGCCAATTTTGCAAATGCTTCTATGATCTTCTGTCTATTGTCTTTACCATATCGAGACATCTACTAGACTCCCACTAATTATTTCTCTGGAATAGGAAGATTTATTTCTACCGAAGAGTAATTTTGAATGGTGAATCACCGATTGAATAGGCTAAATTTGAAGAGCTTATCGAGTCTATCCCTAGACCTGGCTGAAAACGCCGCTAGATTAGATCCTAACAAGCTAGCAGTCATAGATTATTCCTGGGGGTCTAGGGAGGTATACACTTATCTAGATATCGAGAAAGCGTCGAGCAATATTGCCTCTGTATTAGAGGAGCTAGGTGTCGGCAGGGGGGACCGTGTGTCGGTTCTTTCATATAACAGCATGGAATATCTATCGATTTACATGGCCACGATTAAGAAAGGGGCTCTACTAGCTCCGTTAAGCTGGAGAGCCTCTACAAAAGAGCTTGCTTTCATGATTGATGATATAGAGCCTAAAGTGATCTTTTATCATAAGGATTTCGAAGACCTCTTAAGAAGATCATTGGAGATAAGCCTTCACAAGCCTGTGAAAATGGATATAGAAGAGCTAAGGGGGTTACACAAGGTAGAGCTGAGAAAGACATATCGAAAGGAGATCCTCTCCGAGGAGGATATAAGCATGCTCCTCTACACAGGTGGTACTACAGGAGGACTCAAAGCGGCCATGATACCGTATCGCCAGGTTCTATGGAATGCTATGAATACAGTGATCTCCTGGGGACTCACTTCAAATGATATAGCACCTATCTTTTTTCCCTTCTTCCATACTGGAGGTTGGCATGTAATAACAATCCCTCTGTATATGGTGAGGGGAACCCTCGTTATAGTCAAGAAGTTTGAACCTGACGAGGCAGTCGAGATAATTGATAGAGAGAGATGTACAGTGGTGATCGCGGTACCAACAATGTTCCACATGATGGCAAGGTCGCCTAGATTTAAAGAAGCCAGTTTCGGTAGCGTTAGATTTTTCAAAAGCGGTGGAGGCATGAGTCCTCTCAGCCTAGTCAAAACATACTGGGATAAGGGAGCTAGATATTTCCAGGGCTATGGATTAACAGAAGCAGGTCCGAATCTCCTATATACACCTGAGAACACCATGAGGGACAAGCCTATGAGTGTTGGGAAGCCAGGATTGTTTGTACAGCTCAGAGTAGTTAAGGAAGACGGTTCAGAAGCTAGGCCAGGCGAGATAGGGGAGCTCCAGGTTAGAGGACCAATAGTCTTTTCGGGATATTGGAGAAGGCCTTTGGAGACGATGGAAGCCATAACCCCAGATGGGTGGGTTAGAACAGGGGATCTTTTTATGGTTGATGAGGACGGCTATTTCTATTTTGTAGAGAGGAAGAAGTTTATGATAAAAACTGGAGGAGAAAATGTATATCCCTCTGAGGTTGAGGAGGCTATAAGAGGTCATCCAGGTGTTGAGGAGGTAGCAGTATTTGGTGTGCCAGATCCCAAGTGGGGTGAGGCTGTAGCAGCAGTTATAAAGCCTAAGATGGGTTATCAGATTTCTCCAGAGGATATAAAGGCATATCTTAGGGATAAGATAGCTAGCTATAAGATCCCCAAATACATTTGGATCGATGAAGAAGTGCCGAAAACAGCTGTTGGAAAAGTAGATTATTCCTATCTTAAGAAAAAATACTCTGGGATGATAGGTAATGCCTAACCCACTTTATTACGAAGACTTCCAGATCGATGCTGTGTTTGAAACGCCCGGTAGAACTATTATAGAATGTTATAATGAATTTTGCAGGTGTAAGTGGGGATTTCTATAGCCTTCACACAGATGAAATATTGCATCTAGAACAATGTATAAAGGAAGAATAGCCCATGGACTATTGGTGGTGTCCATCGCAACTGGGCTTTGGATGAGACTAGGGATATTCGAGGGTAGCTTGGTAGCCCTATATGGTATAGATAGGCTCAGATTCATAAAACCCGTTAGAATAGGAGGCACTATAAAGGTGCGGATGACAGTAATAGAAAAGATCGATAAAGGGGAATATGCTTTGGTTACTACTAAGAATGAAGTTCTGAACCAAACAGGTGATTTAGTAACCGTATTCGATGCGAAGATCTTAGTAGCTAAGAGAGCAGGAATCATCTAGGAATTAGAGCTCATCTTCAGGCATTCCGTGTCTTTCCATTAGAATTCTCTTTAAAGTCTTGCCAGCAGGGCTTTTAGGGATCTCGTCTACAATGGCTATGTACCTTGGGATCTTATATCTTGCAAGCTTGCCAGTGAGAAACTTTATAATCTCATCTTTAGAGATCTTATGCATAGGCTTCAGCTTTATAATAAGCTTAGGAACCTCTCCCCACTTTTCATCGGGAACGCCTATAACTGCACAATCCTCCACAGAGGGGTGTTGTAGAACAAGCTCCTCTATTTCCCTCGGATAAATTTGCTCGCCTCCACTTTTTATAATATCTTTTTTCCTATCCACTACATAAAAGTAGCCCTCTACATCATAGAAACCTATATCTCCTGTATATACACATCCGTCTCTTAATACAGAAGCTGTTTCGCCGCTTCTTTTCCAATATCCAGAGAATATGAGAGGACCGCATATGACGATCTCTCCGTACATGTTAGGCCCTAACTCCCTTCCATCATGATCCATGATTTTAACTATATTAAATGCAAACGGCTTGCCAACGCTTTTCCACCTAACTTTGATATCTTCTAGAGAGAGATCATATATAGGCATTGTCAAATTGTTGGGCCCACCCTCAGTGATTCCATAGCCCTGCGCCATTCTTACGCCCTTAGACCAATACTCCTCCATAATTTTCCTATCTATTGGCGCACCGCCACTGAGCATCCACTCTACGTTATCAAAGCGAATTTCTTTGAATCTATCGGATTTCATTATCATATAATATATTGTGGGAACCGCGAATATCACTATTGGTCCCCTTGATGTTTCAACTATCTCTAAAAAGATCTTGGGATCGAATTTCTTCACCAGGTATAGAAGACCTCCACGGGCTAGAAGAGGTAATGTTAACAGGTTCCACCCGCCTGTGTGAAATAAAGGAAGAAGCACAACTGTTTTATGATCCTCCCTCAACCTCCAGGTAAGGATCTCCGAGACTATGTTGTAAAAAATCTGCCTATATGAGATCACGGCACCCTTAGGCGTCCCGGTTGTACCGCCTGTAAAAAGGATCATAGCTGGCTCCTCGAATTCTATATCGCGCCTATCCCTGATGCCTTGGGATCTCAGAGCATCATTATAAGGATACTCTGGGTCTTGAGGCTCTGAATCAGTAACTATTCTTATAATTTTTGATGTGAAACCTGCTTCAATAGATCTCTCGACTAGCTCTCTAAACATCGATTCATACACAATTACCTTTGGCTCTACATCCCTAATAATAGATTTTATCTCACTAGGTGTTAGCCTCCAGTTAATAGGTACTAAAATGCTCCCTATTCTTCGAGAAGCGAGAAATAGATCTATATATTCTATTCTGTTCATTAGGAGAGTCGCGATTCTATCACCAGCCTTGATAGATAGTTCGGAGAGAAATTTTGCAACTCTTAAAGATCTCTGAATCAGATCATTATAGCTATATTTTTCGCCACTTTCATACTCGATAATTGCTGTTCTAGCTGAGTATAGATCTCCCATGGTGTCAAAGATATCTATTGAGTAACTTATCTTTTCAGGATTTTCAAACATTTGATTTTCCCTCTAGTCTTCTCAGTTTATATAGTGAATCAGCGTTTATGAACCTGACGTCTTAAATAATGTTATTAAGAGTATATTATTATTTTGTAGCATGATATGAATTTATAAGCTTGAATGGTGACTCACTATTTGGAGATAATTATGGTAGGCATTGTTTCCTATGGCCTTTATCTTCCTGATCATCTAGTAACGAGTCATGATATATCAAAGATAAGTGGGATCCCTGTAGAAATTATTGAGAAAAAACAGGGTTGGAGAGTAAAAAGAATTAGTAGCCCGAATGAAATGCCCTCCGAGATGGCTATAAAGGCTGTATATAACGCACTAGACTCTTCAAGGAGCGCTGGTATTGGTCCTAAGGATATAAATGCAATCATCTATATAGGGAGCGAATTCAAAGATTACGGAGTTTGGATGATATCTACACGAATTCAGGAAGCTTTGGGACTAACCGATGTATTTGCATTTGATATAACCGCTATGTGCGCAGGTTATCCAGTAGGCTTAGCTATAGCTAAGAGAATAAGTGATCTTGCTAGTAACATAGTCCTAGTCGCATCCTCTAAGGAGTCCTATCTCGTTAATTACAAAGATCCTAACACAAGCTGGGTCTATGATTTCGCAGATGGTGCATCAGCTATTATAGTATCTAAAAATTACAACAGAAGTGTAGTTCTCGAAAGCTCATTCATAACCGACGGAAGGTTCTGGGGAGCCTTAGTGGTTAGATCCCTTGGAGCAGCAATATTTAGAGATGGAGAGGAGATAGAAACTCTAAAAAGGCCTTTCTTTGAAAGCTTAATGGATAAGGACACTCTTAAAAAAGATCTTACTTTAGCTAGTAAGAAAAACTTTGTAAAGGTGATAAGGGAGGCTGTTGAAAGAAGTGGATACAATATAAAAGATATAGATTTGCTAATACTAAATCATATGAAGAGAAGCTTCCATAATGAATTGATTAAAGAGCTAGGTTTAGATCCTAGTAGAGCGCTATATTTAGAGGATTATGGGCATACGCAGAGCAGTGACATGGTAATAGGCCTTGATCTAAGTATTAAGAAGGGGCTTATAAAAGAGGGATCTATAGTAGTGCTAGCATCAGGAGGCACAGGATTCATATGGGGTGCAACTGTGGTGAGGTGGGGCTAATGCCCTATGTTGTATCCCGAGATGCAAGGATCTATTACGAGGTAAGGGGTGAAGGATCACCCCTAGTACTTGTGGAAGGGCTCGGATATGCTATGTGGATGTGGATTATGCAATTAGAAGATCTATCAAAAGAGTTTAAACTAATAGTCTTTGATAACAGAGGAGTGGGAAAGTCAGATAAGCCTCCATACCCCTATACTATGGATCTATTCGCAGAAGATCTCAAAGCAGTGCTCGATGCAAACACTATAGAGAGAGCCCATATATTAGGTGTATCAATGGGGGGAATGATAGCCCAGCAATTCGCTATTAAATACCCCTCTAGAATTAAATCCCTCATACTCGTAGCAACCCACCATGGAGGAGACATAGATCCGCCGCCTATGGAGACTATACAGGCTATGTTTGGGCCTCCGCCCAGCGGTATCAAGGATGAACGAGAGCTGTATAGATATAAAATGAAATATGCTTTCTCAAAAAAGTGGTATGACGAGAATCAGGATATTTTAAATCGCCTAATAGAGCACAGAATCTCAATGCCCCAGTCTCCAGAGGCATATCTGAACCAGGCTTATGCGGCATTTAATTTTAACCTATCTAACGAGATTACCAAGATTGCCGCACCCACTTTAATCATACACGGAGATGAAGATATAGTTGTCCCCGTTAGTAATGCATATAAACTTCATAAAAAGATAGCCAGCTCAACACTCCTCATATTTAGAGGGGCTGGGCATCTAGTAAATATAGAGAGAGCATCGGAATTTAACAAAGCAGTAAAGATCTTCATAGACTTAGTGGAGATGGGAGTATATAGGCCTGTAAGAAATCCTATAATTATTGATCGTGAGATCGATTCTTTAAGAACCATTTTGTCGGGAGGTGTATAAAATGGGAAATAATGCAAAACAATATATACATAATATGCGGGAGAAAAAGAAATATTTAAGAATAGCCATATATGTATCCCTAATACTGCTACTCGTATCAATAGTGAATCTATCATCCATAGCTATAATCAACGCTCAGGCGCCTAAGCAGGCTATAAAAATAGCGTTTTTCCAACCAAGAACAGCGCCCGCTCTGAATTTCTATGGAACCTGGGCTATACAAGGATTCCACTTGGGGCTTGAATATGCTACCGGGGATAGAAAACCTGAAAACCTTGCTCTCCTCATGGATCTTAAAGAGGCTAGCTATAGCCTACCAGATGGTAGGAAAATAATAGTCAAAGTATTTGATACGAGAGGGAGCCCCGATATAGCTGTGGCTAAAGCTAAGGAGGCGATAGAGGAGTGGAAGGCAGATATTCTTGCTGGTGAAACCTTTAGCAGTGTAGCTGTTGCTCTAGCATCGATAGCTAAGCAGTATGGTAAACTCTACTTTGTAGTACCTGCTGCCGCAGCATCTATAACACAAGACCCAATATTCAATAAATACGTCTTTAGAGTTGCGAGAAATGTCGAGCAGGATGCACTTGCGATGGTTTACTATATGGTCGAGATCCAGGGGTATAGAAAGTTTGCATTTCTAGCAGCGGACTATGAGTTCGGCTGGTCATTTATGGAATCTATACAGGCAGCTCTATCTAGATACACAGGAACCAGGATAGTGGCTCTTGAATGGGCACCTCTAACTACTACGGATTTCAAGCCATATCTACTAAGGATAAATGCGTCGAAACCCGATGTGATCGGAATTATATGGGCTGGTGATTTCAGCCTTATAATAAGAGATATGGCAGCCCTAAACGTGCTAGGCAGGATACCTATCGCAAGCATAATGATCGACTTATATACTACTAACTATATAAACTTCTGTATACCTGGGATGCAGGGTTCTCTAGAAAACTTGACTGTAGTAACCTATGATGCATATAGAGCAAGCCCGAGCCCTCTATACAGCATCCTCGAAAGGATGATGAAAGAGGAAAACATATATCCATATGACTTCCTCAGAGGACATCAGTGTAAAGCATTAGATAAGCTATCATCAGCCAGAGTACCAGATCTATGGCACCCACCAGCATTTGCCACAGCGCAGTTTATAGTCGAGGCGATCAAAGCAGTCCCAGATCTAAATACTGACAAAATGATAGCGTTTCTCGAGGGACTTACGCTTGAAACCCCTATGGGGACTACAACGATAAGGCCTGAGGATCACCAGGCTCTAAGACCGTATTACATAGTTAAGATGGTCGTTGATAACGATCCAGGATCTGATACTTATGGCCTAGTAATAGGCCAATACCTCGAGACAATATCGATCCAAAAGGTAACCCCAAGGATCCTTACAACATATAAGCCATATCCAAAGAATCTATCTGTAAGCATAAAAGCCCCAATAGCAGGTACAGCACCATTCACAGCAACACTCTCAGCCCTCATAGAGGGCGGTACTCCACCCTATATATGTGAATGGATCATAGATAAGGCAACTCTCAATGGCACCAGCATTTCATATACATTTACAGAGCCTGGAATATACAATATATCTCTTAAATGCAGAGATTCCATAGGCCTGAAAGCAGAAGCTAATTCTCAGATAGCTATAGTAGGGCCAGGCACTATTCAAACACCCACAATGACCCAGCCTATAACAATTACAATAAACACCGCAACCGCTGTAACTCCAGCCGCTGGTCCGGATACCACATTAATAGCAGCTGTGGCTATAGCTTCTGCAGTTGCGGTGATCGCAGCGATCTCTATAGCGATCCTCATGAGGAGGAAATCTAGATGAGAGAGATATTAAGAACGGAAAACATTACAAAGAGATTTGGAGGTTTAATAGCTGTGAATAACGCTACTATATCAATAGAGAGAGGCTCGATAACAGCTATAATAGGGCCGAACGGGGCTGGAAAAACAACATTCCTAAATCTTATAAGTGGTGTTATCTACCCTGATTCAGGTAGAATCTATTTCGAGGGAAGAGATATCACTAGAAAGCCTCCTTATGAGAGGGCTAAACTAGGAATAACAAGATCGTTTCAAAATATCGGCGTGCTGCAAAGCCTAACCGTTTTTGATAATATAAGGGCAAGTATCATTGGTATTAGAATCTCTACAAGTTTTTCGAATATGGTAAACATATTTCGTAGAAAGAATGATCGTGAGCTCTATAATGAGATCCATGAGATTATAAATAAAATGGGGCTTAGAGATAAGGAGTGGTCATTGGTCCAACGTCTAAACCAGGCTGAGCAGAGGGTGCTCGACATAGCTATGGCTATTGCTGCGAAACCCAAATTATTGTTACTCGATGAACCAACATCTGGTCTTGCCGCTGAGGATGTGCCTCGTATAATTAAGCTGATAAAGAGTCTTAAAGAAGCAACCCATGGTATAACTATCATCTTGGTTGAACACAAGCTCGAGGTTGTTAAAAGCCTAGCCGATAGGGTTATAGTTATGCATGAAGGAAGAATACTCGCCGATGGTTCATACCATGACGTGGTCAGCAATAGAGAGGTTGTAGAAGTCTATCTAGGTGCTAGCATTGCTTAATGTGAGAAATCTAGAGGTATATATAGGATCTTTGTACATATTGCAAGGAATATCTATGGATCTCTATAAAGGGGAAAAACTCTTTCTCATAGGCAGGAATGGGGCTGGAAAAACAACGCTTCTTAAAACTATAATGGGTTTTGTAAAGCCCTCTTCAGGAGTGATAATGTTTGATGGCATAGATGTAACAAGAGATCCTCCATATGTTAGGGCCAGACTCGGTATCAGATATGTTCCTGATAATAAGAGGCTTTTCACGAGCCTAACTGTTGAAGAGAACCTCATGGCATCTTTGCTGGGAAGCGGTGTTTCAAGGGAGAAGGCTATGGATAGGATCGAATATGTTTACAGCCTATTCCCGGATCTGAAGAGACTGAGAAAACTTAGAGCCTCCCAGCTAAGTGGCGGTCAACAGCAGATGTTAAACCTAGGTAGGGCTATCGCTTCTCCCAATGTAAAGATCTTCCTGGTTGATGAGCCTGTAGAAGGCTTAAGCCCTCTTTACGCTTCTAAGATACTCGAGGTGCTTTCTAAGCTTTCTGAAGAGGGTATATCGATGATTATAGTTGAGACACGACCCATGCTTATGAAGAAGATGAGCGGGAGATATGTTATAATTAATGGGGGTAGGATAGTTTCTGAAGGCTTTACAGAGGATCTTCATAGAGATCAGACTTTAGTTAGCACATACCTAGACATATCAACCAACCCAGGTGTCTAGAATCTCAATAGAATTATTCTTATCAGCTCTTGTAGACGGCATTGCCCTTGGATTTATATTTTTAATGCTATCCCTAGGTCTCTCCATAATTTTTGGGCTTATGAGGATCGTTAATTTTGCACATGGAAGCCTATTCACACTAGGAGCCTATATAGGCTACGAAGTAGCATCACGGACTAATAACATTTTCTATGGCTCATTCGCGTCTCTCACCTTGACAGGATTAATCGGTCTTCTTATAGAGAGATTCTTGTTGAAGATTAGGAGAGAGCCTCTAGTTCAGGTAATAATAACAGTTGGGCTCATGATCCTTCTAGATAGGCTAGCATGGCTAAGATGGGGTGATGTAACTTATATATGGTCTCCTCAATGGCTTGAAGGAGCTATATATGCAGGTCCAATTATATTATATAAATATAGATTATTTTTAATAATATCCGGCATATTTCTTTCCACTGCGATATATTATCTGTTTACTAAAACTAGGTATGGTCTCTTTGTGAGGGCTGGGATAGACGATAGAGAGATGATACAAGCTTTTGGAGTTAATATTGAGAGGATATTCACAACTACATTTGTGATAGGATCTATGTTGGCAGGAGTGGCAGGATTCCTATTGGTTCCTTGGCAGGGTGTCTATCCATTGATAGGCACTAATTATCTCCTATACGCATTCGCGATAATCGTGATTGGCGGTATTGGGAGCATAGAAGGAACAATTGTTGCATCAATAGTGGTGGGGATAGTTCAACAACTATGCGCCTACTATGCCCCCTATCTGAGTGAGGTCTCTATATTCGCGGTCATGCTTTCCATATTACTTGTCAGGCCTAGAGGTGTCCTTGGTAAGGTGGTTATATGAGGAATCCCGGATCTCTTCTTCTCTTCATCGCCCTGCTAATACTCCCAATTCTCTTGGAGAGTATCGGTGTTGCTAGGCTTATACCTATTTTGACCTTTGCATTTATAATGTCGATCTATGCTTTGTCGTTTTCCCTACTTCTAGGATATCTAGGACTTCTAAACTTCGGACATGCGGTTTTCTTCGGTTTAGGAGCCTATATAACTACCTACCAGCTTATGTGGCTGGGAATTCCATATTTCCTGGCCATTATAGTCTCTGCGTCCATAGGATCTCTAGTAGGTGTTGCTATAGCTTTTATAACTAAAAAAGCGTCTAGAGGTGTTCCATTTGCATTTATTACACTAACATTACTTCTCATAGTATATTTCCTCTATAGAAGGAGGGAGCTTAGAGCTATAAGCGGATCTGAGCAGGGATTAATTATACAGCTTCCGGAGGTTTTTACATCAACGATGATCCCTATTATATCGATCTTAGCGTTTTCTATAATGCTAATAAGGGCTTTTAACCGAGGATTTACTAATCTAACCTATCTGAAAAGTATAGATAGTTTTTCACCTAGGAGAGAAAGGACTTTCCCACGAAGCTCACTATTGCTGGCATGCATAATATGCATAATATATGCCTTAGCACTTGTTTTCCTCATATCAGCTATAGCTTCTAGGCCAGGGCCCTTCAGAATTTCAATAAACATATATATAGCAGCCCTCACAATCCTATATTTAATATATATATCATTAAAGGAATTATCATATACACCTCTCGCTCTGGCCTGGATAGCTGTGAGAGACAACGAGGTAAGAGCCGAGACTATGGGGTACAACTCATTCGCATTGAAGGCAATAGCTCTATCTATATCCGGAGCAATAGGGGCAATTTCCGGGAGTTTATACATATTATATTCACAGGGGGCAAACCCAGACACTACCTTCAGCCCTCTCATCTCTGTGTATGGACTTGTATATAGTATAATAGGGGGCGTGTATACTATAGAAGGCCCAATAATAGGGGCTATCCTAGTCGTTATCGTTGAAAGATACCTCTCGGATTATCTAGGGGGCTGGAACATGGTTGTCACAGGGATCCTATTCATAGCAATTATAATGCTCCTTCCGGCTGGCATAACACCTTATTTACAAGCGGCCTGGAACAAAATCCACATAGTGGTGCGTCTATCCACTAAAATGGATATTACAAAGGCGTTTAAAGAGAATAATAGGG
>JAVVGG010000004.1:0-31401 GCA_032249275.1 Desulfurococcales archaeon | reverse complement strand
ATCTAAATAACTTCATAGGAGTTCTAAGATCTATATATTGGCTCACAAGGATCTCATTTAACAAACTCTGATCCTAGATATTGAGATAGCTTAACAGGAATTCAATCTGCGTACGGAAATATTTCTGACCTTCCCCTCGCCCTAAAGGGCGGGATTTTCTGTTGTAATTTCTGTGCATCCACCTGTTCTGGCTTTTTCAAATATGTCTCCTGATGTTCCGTCGCATATGTAGGCATTTCCACCGGTTTCTTGGATGTATTTAAGTGCTGCCAATACTTTTCTATTCATCCCAGCCCCTATTTTCTCCAATATCTCCTTATCCTTAGCGCTGATCCTCAGCATGACCTTTCCATCTATTATCACCCCTGGAACATCTGTTACGAATATAGCTTCGTATGCCCTTACACAGCTTGCTATTGAGGCGGCTGCCTCGTCTCCATCGGTGTTTAGGAGCACGCCCTCGCTTGGGTCTAGCACTAGAGGTGATATTACAAGCACTCTATATAGTTCTAGGAGTCTTTGGATTCTCTCTCTGTGGCACCTCTCTATCCTCCCTGTATAGCCTCCCTCTATAACCCTCTTCCTACCTCTCTCATCTACTATCACAATCTGCTTCTTCCTACTCCCCTCGAATAGAGGTCCATCACACCCCGCAACCCCCAGTGCTTCTACACCTCTTCTAGCCAGCTCTGATACTATGTTTCTGTTTATCGCCGACATAACCATTATGAAGACCTCTAGCTCCTCTCTAGATGTATATCTACTCCTTATCCCCTGCGGCGATACCACGAATCTAGGCTCTATCCCGAGGGCCTTGCTAACCCTGGTCACCTGATCGCCTCCCCCATGCACTACAATTACCCTCCTAACCCCAGCTTCTCTTGCTATGCTATCTAAAAGCCCTCCAAGGTTTCTCTCTAGAGCCCTCCCCCCTATCTTGACGACAGATATATCTGCTAAGCCGGTCTTGGAGGCGGTATCCATAGCCCCTCCCTCTCGTCGAATCCCATTGCTATGTTGAATGCCTGTAGCGCCTGGCCAGCAGCCCCCTTCCCCAGATTATCTATTGCAACGAATATCGAGACCCTCCCAGCCTCTTTCTCAGCAGCGAATCCTAGATCCGCTAGGTTTGTGCCAACAACATTCTTAGGATCTGGATATGGGTTTGGAGCCCCATATAGTATCCTTATGAACGGACTCCCCATATACCTCTCAACAAATATCCTAGCAAGCTCCTCCTCAGAGATCTCTATATAGAGGTGTGTTGATGATAGCACACCTCTGACAACGGGTATGGCATGTGGTACTATGCTTACCTTTGGAGACTCCTCACCAAGATCCCTTAAAACCCTGATCACCTCGGCTACGTGCCTATGTCCTCTAGGGCTATAAGGCCTAACACTGCCAGCCCTCTCAGGGTGGTGATCCCATGGAGTAGGTTTGGACCCTGCCTCGCTGCTCCCAGCCTTAATATCTATTGTTATAGGATATGAGATCTTCCTACTATATGCAAGGGGATAGATAGAGAGTATAGATGCTGTTGCATTGCACCCCGGCGATGCTATTAGCTGCGAGTTTCTAAGCCTCTCCCTATATACATGGATCTCTGGCAACCCATACACAGCCTTCTCCAAAAGATCGGGAGCTGGGTGTTCCAGCTCATAGTAATGCTTAAAAGCACCCAGATCTTTGAGTCTAAAAGCAGGGCTAAGATCTACGACTTTCATGCCTGTCTCAACGATCTTTGGTATATATTCTAGCGATACCTCGAGGGGCGTGGCGAAGAACGATGCATCGCACATCTTTAAAATCCTATCTATATTTATAGCCTCGAACCTCGCTCCCTTATAAAACCCTCTGAGATTGGGGTGTGCAAAGTGTATTGGCTTGCCAGCATATTCCCTAGAGGTTATATATGTAACCTCTGCCTCTCTATGTGTTGCGAGGTATCTCAGCAGCTCTCCGCCCGTATAGCCTGATCCACCGATCACACAGACTCTAACCAAATATCCACCATGTCTCCAAGACTTTAAGAGCTTATAAGCTATGATAACTACTTTTCTAAATGTTAAGGGACGGTATAAAATAATGTTCTATGATCTCCTCGAAAATATGAATTGCTAAGACTAGATCTTTAAAAGGGTTGCGAAGAAAACTTTTAGGGAGATAGGGTATCTATAATCGGTGCTATGGATGGAACTAAAATGCCCAATCTGTGGCCTCCCAGTATCTATACCAGATGATGCTGTCTCCGGAGAGCTCGTGGATCATGATTGTGGTGTCTCGCTTGAAATAGTGATCAACAATGGAGCAATATCTCTAAAGCCTTTTGAAAGTGCCGGCGAGGATTGGGGAGAATAGATTTTGACTGTTAAGGTTGGGATAGCATATACAATTTATAGATGGGAGGAGAAAGAGCTTACAAGGGCTTTCAGGGAGAGGGGTGCGGAGGTAAGGCTTTTTCATCTCGAGGAAGAGCCTATAGCAGTTGGGGTTAGGGATCAGCATAGGATAGACATATGTATCCAGAGATCCATTGTGAGACCTCTGGCCCCCGCTGTGTCTGCAGCAATAGAATCCCAGGGTATAAGGGTGGTTAATAGAAGTGTGGCAACACTTATAGCACAGGATAAAGCAGTATCACTCTCGATCCTATCCTCGAAGGGCATACCGGTTCCCAGAACCTATGTAGCATATGGCCTAGGATCTATCTTGGAGGCTGCAAAACTAATAGGATATCCCCTAGTTTATAAGCCCTCGCAGGGTAGCTGGGGGAGGCTTGTATCCCTCGTAAAGGATGAGGAGATATTGAGAACCCTATATGAGCATAGGGAGGCAATACAGGATCCAAGGGCGAGGGTGGGCCTAGTGCAGGAGCTAGTTGATAAGGGGGATAGAGATATAAGGGCTCTAGTTGTTGGGTCAAGGGTTGTCGGTGCGATGTATAGGGTAGGGGAATTTGTTACAAACTATGCTAGGGGATCTGAGGTTGTCGCTGTAAAGCTACCCCCAGAGGTTGAGGATCTAGCTGTGAGGGCTGCAGAGGCTCTGGGGCTTGAGATAGCTGGTGTAGATATATTTGAGAAAAGATCAGGTGGGTATATTGTGAATGAGGTGAACCCTGTTCCAGAGTTTAAAGGTGTTGCAGCAGCTACTGGAATAGATATTGCTGGTATAATAGCTAATTATATTATATCGCTGGTGAGGAGGTAGGGTTGAAGCTCTACAGGTTTTATGAGCCTAGGGGTCTCAAGCTTGTAAAAGGGCTTGGACAATATGTCTGGGATTCCAATGGTAGGAGATATATAGACGCCCACAACGGAAATGGCGTGGGCTTTCTAGGCCATGGGAACCAATATGTTGTGTCATCTATTAAAGAGCAGCTGGATAGAATATATATAGCTTCATCCTCATATGATCTAGATGTTGCTGAGGAGGCTTTAGATCTTCTTTCGAAGATTGTTCCCCCGAGATATGATAACGTCTCTTTTCTAAACTCTGGGGCTGAGGCTGTTGAGCTTGCTATAAAGATGGCCAGGATATATACTAAGAGGAAGAAGATCGTTTATTTCACGGGATCCTTCCACGGCAGAACCCTAGGGGCTCTCTCTGTCACGGGGAATAAGAGATACTGGGCTGGTTTAGAGGGTCTAGATCTAGGTACCCTATCGGTGGAATTTACAAAGCCGGAAGAGCTCCGCTCGCTAGAAGGCTCTGAAGTTGCAGCTGTGATCCTAGAGATCATACAGGGAGAAGGAGGCGTTAACCCTGCTTCGAAAGAGCTTATAGAGGAGGTCAATGTATTCTCAGATAAGTGGGGATCCTTGATAATAGTGGATGAGATACAAACAGGCTTTGGGAGAACCGGTATACATTGGTCATTCATGGATGCAGGGTTGGAGCCACATATATTCACCGCCGGTAAGGCTATGGCAGGGGGTTTCCCAATCTCAGCCGTGTTTTTTTCAAGCGAGATAGCGTCTAAGACGCCATCTGCTATGCATGGATCCACATTCGGAGGTAATCCACTTGCCCTAGCAGCGCTTAGAGGAGGGCTCAGAGCATATCTAGCTGATAGGGTGTGGGAGAGGTCTAGAGAGAGCGGCTCCAAGCTTATGGATAAGCTTAGAGAGACCTTGGGATCTTCTAGGCTTGTTAAGGAGATAAGGGGCAAGGGCCTCATGATAGGTGTTGATCTAAAGGTCAATCCAATCAATGTTGTTAAATGCTTACAGGAAAAGGGTGTGCTGGCAACAAGGGCAGGAACTACTGTTGTTAGGTTTTTACCACCATATATGATCACCAAAGAGGATATTGAAGAGATAGCAGGGGCCATGGCGAGCTGTGTTGGAGGGGTATAGAGAGATTCTGAGAAAGCTTCTCAAGATCTACAGCCCATCAGGGGAAGAGGATAGAGCTGTAAAGGAGTTTGTAGCTATGGCAAGGGCTATGGGGCTAGAAGGTTATGTAGATGAGGATGGAAATGGTATCGCTGTATGGGGTAGGGGTGAGAGGGCTATCGCACTCATAGGGCATATAGATACTGTGCCAGGCTATATAGATGTTTCAGAGAATAGTGAGGGCATAAGGGGCAGAGGCGCTGTAGATGCCAAAGGCCCCCTGGCCGCCATGTTGGCAGCCCTGAACGAGCTGAGGATCTCGAGGGAGGTTCCAGAAGATATAGCTAGGATCTATGTTATAGCCTCTGTTGGAGAGGAGAGCGATAGCAGAGGAGCTTTAGGCCTAATCAGAAGGGGCTTTAAAGCAGATGCAGTCATAATCGGCGAGCCCACCAACAATAGCAAGGTAGCTATCGGGTATAGAGGCTCTATGAAGGTCAAGGTTGAATGCTCCTCAGCGGGTGGCCACGCATCTGCCCCTTGGATCTATACATCTGCATGTGAGAAGCTGATAAGCCTTTGGGAAAATATTTCGAGGAGATACAGCGGTTCTAATGTTGCTAGTGTGAGTGTATCGCTAACTATGATGATATGCGGCGAATACCATAATGTAGTGCCTAGAGAGGGGCATGCTGTGATCGATATTAGATACCCGCCTAGAGGCCCGAGCTGGAAGGAGATCATGGAGTCTATAGAGGGAATCCTACCCAACGGTTGTAGAGCATCGCTATTGAGAAACCCTATAGAGCCTGTTGAGGTGAAGCCAACAATCCCCATTGTAAGATCCCTTATAAGGGCTATTAGCAGGGCTGGGATGAAGCCCGAGGTGGTGATTAAGACAGGGACTAGTGATATGAACCTCCTATACGGGAGTGCTTCTAACAATATAGCTGCCTATGGACCTGGGAGATCCGAGCTATCCCATACAGACTATGAGGAAATACTATATTGGGAGTTTGAAAAGGGTATAATGATCTATAGTGAGGCTATAAAAATATTCCTCAAAGATCTAGGGACAATCGATAGGAGATCTACTTCTCCTTAGCAGGGATACCAGGTCTAGTCAGTCTCCTTAGATCTAAGATCCTCTCTATATCCTCATCGCTCAGCCCGATCTCTTTGAGGGCTTTTCTAATAGGTGTTCCCTGGGCTACCTTGAGGGCAACCTGTGTAGCCTTGTCATAGCCTATTATAGGTGAGATCACAGTTACCAGCGCGGGGCTCTTCTCAGCAAGCTCCCTAGCCCTCTCCCTCAGAGGTGTCACCCTATCTATCACATATATAGCCATCTTATCCATCGCCTCTGCTAGAAGCGATATCTGGGAGACAACGTTATAGCCTATCAGAGGCACAGCCATGCTTAGCTCGAATTCGCCGAAGAGATTTGCATAGCTATTCGCAGCATCTAAACCAACAATCTGTGCCGATGCTAGCATCGCTGCCTCCACAGTAACCGGGTTTGTCTTGCCGGGCATAATGCTGCTTCCGGCAATCTCTTGAGGTATATCTATCTCCCCTATAGCTGTGAATGGTCCTGAGAACATGAGCCTGAGATCCTGGCAGAGCCTTATCATATCTATGGCAGCTGTCCTCAGCACAGAGCTGAGGGAAACCATATCGCTTAGAAGCCTCATAGCCCTAAACCTGCTTCCAGCTACATAGAACTCGAGCCCTGTGAGCCTTTTGATCTCCTCCACAACCATCTCACCCAGCCTTGGATGGGCATTCAACCCTGTCCCAACCGCTGTGCCTCCTATGGGGAGCTCCCTAACATATGGTAGGACGCTCTCTAGCATGCCTAGATCATGTTTAAAGGCGTCTACATAAGCTGAGAATTCCTGCCCCATAGTGACTGGTAGTGCGTCTCTAAGATGTGTTCTCCCAGGTTTTACAACATCCTCTGTCCTCATTGCCAGCCTTTCAAGGCTATCTATAAATCTCTTCATAGACAGCATGAGCCTCTCAGTGGTCTCCGCAACAGCTGCTATCCTTATAGCGCTGGGAACCACGTCGTTTGACGATTGCCCCATGTTAACATGGTCATTCGGATGCACCTTAACCCCGGAGATCTCTGAGGCTTTCGCAGCGATCACCTCATTCACATTCATATTCAACCCCGTACCAGAGCCTGTTTGGAATACATCGACAGCTATTAAGTTATCCAGCTTTCCCTCGATAAGCATTGTAGAGGCCTTCATTATAGCATCTCCTATCCTAGGATCTAGAAGTCCTAGCTCTGTATTTGCTTTTGCAGCAGCATATTTTATCAACCCCATAGCCCATATGATTCTCCTTGGAAACCTAGTACCTGTTGAGAGGAAGACATCAACTGCTTTCTCAACATACTTCAAATCTAATCCCTAGGTATATAATGTCTCAGCTATTATATACAGAGTAGCTTTGGTATATAATCGTAGCAAGAGTATTTTAGATTCATATATAGCATATTGTTGTATATAGATATATAGTCAGGATTCTTTCTCAACATATTAGCATAACGAACCTATACAAATTACTATAATGTAATACTGTTCACAGTTTACAGTTTAAATGTTTCAGCTAAAGCAGGGAATAGAACCTGACGATCAACGATACCTCTTCTAGTTTCTAATAATTAGGTTTTTTACTATAACAAGATCTTGAGGCGAGAGGTTGCAGGGCTTATTAGAAGAATTTTAGCTTTTATACTTAGAAGTTATTTTAGTTATAGTGCGGGCTGTGTGCTGATGCCGCCACGCTGGGTGTATCCCCAAATAGGTGGGGAGGGAAAGCTAGCTAGGGCTCTTGGGAGGGAGCTGAGGATCTCCCTTAAGGAGAGTGTTGAGATTGCTAAGGTTATAAAAGGGATGAAGCTGGATGAGGCTATATCCTATCTTGAGAAGGTGATCAGGAAAGAGGTTCCAGTGCCCTATACTAGGCATAGGAAGCAGATCGCCCATAGGAGTAGTGTTAACAATCAGTTCCCAGAGTGGAAAACCCCTGTGGGTAGGTATCCTGTTAAGGCTGCTAGGTATATTCTAAAGGTTCTGAGGAATGCTAGGAATAATGCGGAGAATCAGGGTCTAGATCCTGAGAGACTTGTGATAATTCATGCAGCAGCCCATAAGGGTAGGTATTTGAAGAGATATATGCCGAGAGCTTTTGGAAGGGCAACACCGTGGTTTTCTACTACAACCAACTTCGAGGTTATCGTGAAGGAGGTGGGCTAGCTTCTCATCGAAGATCTCTAAGAAGAGATATTTCCTGGAGATGGGGCTTTTAAGAACAAAGATAGATGAATATCTAGCATCAACATTCTCTCGAGCAGGCTATGCCGGTGTCGAGATAACAAAGACGCCTCTGGGGACGAGAATTATAATATATGCTGATAGACCAGCCCTTCTGATAGGTAGGAGAGGAGAGACTATTAGGAAGCTACAAGCTGTCTTCGAAAAACACTTTGGGATTGAGAATCCGCAGATAACGATTATGGGTGTGGAGAACCCAGAGCTCAATGCAAGGGTTATGGCTTCGAGGCTTGCCATTGCTCTTGAAAAGGGTTTCCACTTTAGAAGGGCTGCGTTTATAACGCTTAGAAGGGTTATGGCTGCAGGTGCGGTGGGCTGTGAGGTTGTTATAAGTGGAAAGCTAACATCTGAGAGGGCTAAGTTTGAGAAGCTCAGGGCTGGGAAGATATATAGGAGCGGCGATCAGATAAACTATATAGTTGACAGAGCTGTATATAATGTTCTCCTAATACCAGGTGTATATGGGATCGAGGTTATAATTGTTAAACCTGGAAGACCTGCAGACTATATAGAGGTAGTTGGGCATCCGCCCCAGATAACCCAGCAAACACCTCAGATGGGAGAACAAGGTGCCAGCAGTGCTTCAAGTGAAAAAGGTGAAGAAAGGGCTGCAGGGGGTGATCTATGAGTCTGAGCCCCGACGAGATTAGATCTATGTCTCGGGAGGAGAAGCTGAGGTTGCTACAGGATTTAATGGCTGAGCTGGCAAAGCTCAGGGCACAGGCTGCTATGGGTACTCTTGATAAGCCGCACAAGATAAGGATTACTAGGAAGAATATAGCGAGGATCCTAACCATATTGAGGGAGGAGGAGCTCGGAATATCTAGAAGGGGTGGGACGAAGGGTGAGGAGAAGAAGGAGTAACATCATATACCACGAGATCCTCGGTTTACCTGTGAGGATAGTGTCTTCACTAGATCCAGGTGTGGAGGGGTTGGAGGGGATTGTTGTTAATGAGACTATGAAGACAATAACTATAAGATCAGGTGGGAGAGAAGTGATGACGTTTAAGATCGGGACTAGATATAGGTTCAAGATACCAGAGACAGGAGAGGATATAGAGATAGATGGCGACATGCTTTTTGGGAGGCCTGAGGATAGAGTTAGGAGGATACTTAAGAGGTGATGACATGAGCGCCCAGGCGAGGAAGACAGTTACAAGGGATATAGGGATTAGGTATCCAGGATTGGAGCCTCCTAAGGAGGCATGTAACGATGATAAATGCCCATGGCATGGTAGTGTGAGGGTTAGAGGACTTATCCTAACAGGTGTTGTTAGCAAGGCCAGGATGGTGAGGACTGTGACTGTTGAGAGGGAGTATCTAAGGTATAACCACAAGTTCAAAAGGTATGAGAGAAGGAGGAGCAAGATCCATGCTCATAATCCCCCATGTGTAAATGCAAAGCCAGGTGATCTAGTAGTTATAGGAGAGACAAGGCCTCTAGCTAAGAGCGTTTCTTTCGTCGTGCTAGGTGTTATAAAGGGAGGGGGTGGTCAGGGTGGCTAAGAAGAGCCTTAGGTCAAAGGCTGCATTTCCTAGGAGAAGGCTGACCCCAGCAGTTGTAACCGGGTCTAGGGTGGTGATCGCCGATAACAGCGGTGCTAAGATAGGCATGGTTATAGGGGTTCCAGAGGTTAAGACGAGGCTTAGGAGACAGCCATTCGCATCCGTTGGAGATCTTGTGGTTATAACTGTTAAAAAAGGTACACCGGATACTGTTGGACAGATATTCTATGGGATTGTTATAAGGCAGAAGAAACCATATAGAAGGCCTGACGGCACAAGAGTCGCATTCGAGGATAATGCTGTGGTCATAGTAACCCCTGAGGGAACCCCCAAGGCTACCGAGATAAGGGGGCCCGTTGCCAGAGAGGCTGCTGAGAGGTGGTCAGCTATAGCTAACCTGGCTACAATGATTATATAGGGTGGTAGGGATGGTTCTCACAAGATCTAGCCAGCCTAGGAAGCAGAGAAAGGCCCTTGCAGAGGCTCCTCTACATGCTAGGTGGAGGTTTCTTAATGCGAAGCTCTCAGAGGATCTGCAGAGGGAGTATGGTGTTAAGAGACTCCCGGTAAGGGTTGGAGATACAGTAGTTATTATGAGGGGCGATTGGAAGGGCCATGAGGGTAAGGTTGTTGATGTAGATCTCAAGAGATCTAGAATAGGTGTGGAGGGGGTTACGATTAAGAAGGCGGATGGGACACCTGTGTTCTACATGATACACCCATCAAAGGTTATGATCAAGAAGCTTGGAGAGGTAGACGAGGTTAGGAGGAAGATAATCGAGAGAAGGAGAAAGGAGAAGGAAAAAGAAGAGAAAAAGAAGAGTGCCGAGACCAGTGGGAGCTCAGGAGGTGGGGCAAATGGGTAGCATGGGTGGCTCTAGACATCTTAAGAGGCTTGCAGCTCCGTGGTTCTATCCTATTCTAAGGAAGGAGTATAAATGGGTAGTCAAACCCTCTCCAGGGCCCCACTCGCTTGAGACATCGATACCCCTTCTCCTCGTTATAAGGGATATGCTTAAGATAGCCCGAACCTCTAAGGAGGCGATCAAAGTTATAGGTGATGGTGCTATCAAGGTCGACGGTGTTGTTAGGAAGAGCTATAAATACCCGGTTGGCCTTATGGATGTTGTAGAGATCATATCTTCGGGGGAGATCTATAGGGTTGTACCATATCCTACGGTATATATGAAGCTCCACCCGATCGATCGCTCTGAAGCCGGTATAAAGCCCCTGAGGATCGAGGATAAAACGACTGTGAAGGGAGGGCATATACAGCTCAACCTATATGGGGGATATAATGTCCTTGTAAGGGTTTCAGATCCTAGGAAGGCTGAGGAGGATGTTTATAGCACCATGGATACAGTTGTTATTACTCTTCCTGACAAAAAGATTGTGGAGCATATAAGGTTTGAGGAGGGCTCGATGGTCGTGGTTATAGGCGGTAGAAACGTTGGTAGAATAGGTAGGGTTCTGAAGATCGTTAAGGGGATGAGGAGATATAGAACCCTTGTAACCCTGGAAGACCCAGCTGGCCATGTGTTTCAGACAACAGCTGATAAGGTATATGTGATAGGAAGGGATAAGCCTGTGATAACATTGCCTCCAGAGGTGTTTAGAAGATGATGCTAGGAGATATAAAACCTGAATCCCTGCCCAAGGGGATCCTAGAGATAATCTCCATCGATAAGATAAACAAGATCTTGGAGGATTGGAGGTCTAACCCTATGAGAATACCCTATATAGCGAAGGTAACGATAAACATAGGTGTTGGAGAGAGCGGTGAGAGACTTCAGAAGGCTATAACCCTTCTGGAGAGACTAACAGGTAGGAAGCCGGTTCCAAGGGCTGCTAAGAGAACCATAAGGGAGTTTGGTGTGAGAAGGGGTGAGAATATAGCAGCTGTGGTCACTCTTAGGAAGAGGGATGCCGAAGATTTTTTGAAGAGGGTTTTAGAGGGGGTTGGATGGAGGGTTAAGGCCTCTAGCTTTGATGAGTATGGCAACTTCTCAATAGGGATAAAGGAGTATCTGGTTCTACCAGGTGCTAAATATGATGCTGAGATAGGGATCTTCGGTATGGATGTAGCTGTTACTCTGGAGAGGAAGGGCTATAGGATTGCTAGAAGGCGCAG
This sequence comes from Desulfurococcales archaeon, assembly GCA_032249275.1. GTDB lineage: Archaea > Thermoproteota > Thermoprotei_A > Sulfolobales > AG1 > AG1. Next base: position 20,075 of record JAVVGG010000004.1, on the reverse strand, counting down.
AGCAAGATCCACAATTCCTAGGAGACACAAGGTCTCGAGGGAGGAGGCTATGCTTCTATTGGCGCTTAAATACAACGTTAATATAATACCATAGTAGCTGGGGAGCGGAGATGGGGAAGTACAGGCCTAAGGCTAAGAGGAAGATGGGCAGAGGTGTTCAAGTGTGTAGGAGATGTGGTTCTAGAGATGCTGTTATACAGAAATACGGTATATACCTATGTAGACAATGTTTCAGGGAGGTCGCAAGGTCTATAGGGTTTAGAATCTATATGTAGGGTGGTAGCATGGTGGTTCTAGACCCCCTCGCAAACGCTCTAACAGCTATAACAAATGCTGAGATGAGGAGCAAGCCCGAAGTGATTGTTTACCCAGCATCAAAGCTTGTAGCTGCGACGCTGAGGGTTATGCAGAGGTATGGCTATATAGGTGAGTTCGAGTATATAGACGATGGTAGATGGGGGAAAATAAAGATCCAGCTTCTAGGCAGGATAAACAAGGCCGGGGCTATAAAGCCTAGATACTCGATAAGTTATAGAGATCTGCTTAGAATGCCCCCGCATATAAGGAGATATCTACCATCGAGGGATATTGGGCTGATTATTATAAGTACCTCGTCTAAGGGCGTTATAAGCCATAGAGAGGCTATTGAGACGAGGATAGGGGGTGTGGCTATAGCATACGTATATTGAGGTGATCTCTTTGGGTGGGGCGACTGCAAGGTTTGTAATGGTTGAGGAGAGGGTGAAGATCCCGGAGGGTGTGGAGGTAACAGTTGAGGGGAAGAGGATAACTGTTAGAGGGCCTAAGGGCGAGATTACCAGGGATTTCTCACATGCTAGGAGGGTGTTGATCTCGAGGGAGGGTGGCGATATAGTTGTTAGAAGCTATATGGGTAAATCTAGGGAGAAGGCCCTTGTATATACCATAGCATCCCATATAAAGAACATGTTTACAGGTGTTACCAAAGGATATAGATATTATCTCAAAATCATATTCACACACTTCTCCATAGGGGTTAGTGTTGAGAAGGATAGGGTTGTTATAACGAGGTTCCTAGGCGGTCAGGATGTAAGGGTTGCAAAGATATTGCCAGGGGTTAAGGTTACTGTGAAGGATAGGGATATAATAGTTGAGGGGGCAGATCTAGAGGCTGTGGCGCAAACCGCGGCTAATATTGAGAAGGCCACCAAAATCAAGGATAAGGATAGGAGGATCTTCGTTGATGGGATTTATATATATAAGAAGGAGGTGATCGGTGAGTGAGCGCTCAGGAGATTAAGACGCTTGAGGAGGCTCTCAAGAAAAGGGAAGATGTTTTGAAGAATCTTAGAGAGCTTAGAAAGCTCCAAAACGAGATCCAGGGTAAGAAGAGGATAGAGTTTCTCAGAACCCTCTGGTGGAAGTTCCCCAAGTTCGAGAACAATCTGAGGTGGGTGAAGCCAAAGGGTAGGGATAACAAGATGAGGCTCAGGATCAAAGGCTACCCCCCAATAGTCGAGGTAGGCTATAGAGTGCCAGACGCTATTAGAGGGCTCCACCCAAGCGGTTTAGAACCTGTTGTTGTTCACAATATTGAGGAGCTTGATAAGCTGGATCCTAAGAGGAATATAATATATATAGCCTCTACGGTAGGTGCTAGGAAAAGGAGACATATTATAGAGAAGGCTGCGGGCATGGGTTTTAAGATAGCTAATGGGTGATCTAGATGCCTGATCTAACTCTTCAGAAGAGGCTCGCAGCGGAGATAATGGGGGTTGGGGTTAATAACGTAAGATTCGATCCTGAGAGAATTGAAGATATAGAGAAGGCTTTCAGGAGAGAAGAGATAAAAGCATTGATAGAGGATGGAGCTATATACGCCATCGAGCCTTCGAGGAATAGCAGGGGTAGGTGGAAGATCCTCCATGAGAAGAGGAAGAAGGGGAGGAGAAGGGGGCATGGAAGTAGGAAGGGTAAGAAGGGAGCTAGGCTAGATAAGAAGAGGGATTGGATCAACAGGGTTAGACGGATGAGGAGGTATATAAAGATGTTGAGGGAAAAGGGTGTTATAGATACTAAGCTCTATAGAAGTATATATATGAAGATCAAGGGAGGAGCGTTCCACGACGTATCATCGATCAAGACTTATCTCAAATTCATCGGGGTTCTAAAGGAGGTGTGAATCTATGGCGAAAGGCCCGATGTATAAGGTTCCTAAGAGGAGAAGGAGGGAGGGTAAAACAAATTATTATAGGAGATATATATATGTGCTTTCAAGGGCTACAAGACTTGTTGTTAGGAAGAGCAATAGATATATAACGCTTCAGATCATAAGGCCCACACCGATCGGTGATATAACCCTTGCATCGGTACATACATCTGAGCTTATAAAGAGATTTGGATGGAAAGGTGGTTCTAAAAATATATCTGCAGCATATCTAGCAGGCCTGCTCCTAGGGATCAAGGCGAGGCTTATGGGTGTAGAGAAGGCAGTCCTAGATATAGGGCTTCACACACCATCGAAAGGCGCGAAGGTCTTTGCAGCAGTTAAGGGGGCTATAGATGCCGGGCTCAAGGTGCCTGTTGACGAGGATATGATCCCGAGCTGGGATAGGATAAGGGGTGCTGATATAGCTAGATATGCTGAGGAGCTGTTCTCGAAAGATCCTGAGAGGTTTAAGAGACAGTTCTCAGAGATACTCTCGAGAGGACTAGATCCTAGGAGGGCTGTAGAGCACTTTGAAGAGGTTTTTTCCAAAATCGTTGAGCTTGGAAGAAAGCTAGGTGTGGAGGTGAGGGCTGGTGAGCGCTGAGGAGTTTGGTGAGAGGTTATCCCAGGCCATATCTATAGAGGAGTGGAAGCCTAGAACCAAGCTTGGCTGGCTGGTTAAGGAGGGTAATGTAACATCGCTTAAAGAGATCTTCGATATGAATATGAAGATCAAGGAACCGGAGATCGTTGACGCACTTCTTGGGAGGGAGCTACAGCATGAGATCATAGATATAAACATGGTTCAGAAGATGACAGACGCAGGTAGGATAACAAGATTTAGAGTCGTAGTCGTAGTTGGCAATCAAAACGGCTTCGTAGGCTTGGGGGTTGGAAAGGCTAGACAGCTTAGAATGGCTGTTGACAAGGCTATAATGGATGCCAAGCTCAATATAATCCCTGTTAGAAGGGGATGTGGTAGCTTTGAATGCGGATGTTCAGAACCCCACTCGATACCATACCAGGTTAGGGGGAAGGCTGGCAGCGTTGAAGTAGTATTAAAGCCAGCCCCTAAGGGGGCAGGGCTTGTTGCTGGAGACACGGCTAAGGTTGTTTTGAGATATGCCGGGATAAGGGATATATGGTCGTGGAGCAGGGGTAAGACGTCTACTACGATAAACTTCGCAATGGCTGTTTTCGATGCGCTTAAAAAAGCATATAGATTTGTTACTGTGAATGAGTGGGGTAGATAGGGAATGGCACTCCTAGCTATTATAAGGCTTAGAGGGAGAGCCGATGTCCCTCCAGATGTTGAGAGAACCCTAGAGCTCCTCAGACTCTATAAGAAGTTCCACGCATCTATATATCCCGATAGCCTTCCAGGTATTCAGGGCATGCTTAGGAAGGCTGCCATGTGGATAACCTGGGGTGAGATAGAGTATGATGTGCTTTTAGAGCTTCTTAGGAGGAGGGGGAGAGCCCCTGGGAATAGGCCTTTGAGTGACGAGTATATTGCTAGAGCTACTAATGGTAAATATAAGACGATAGAGGATCTAGCATCATCTCTATATAAGAGGGAAGCAGTGTTGCATAAGATGGAAAACATAGTAAAGCCTGTTTTCAGGCTTCACCCACCTAGTGGAGGATTTAAGGGCTCTATTAAGAAACCATATGGTGCTGGAGGAGAACTCGGCTATAGGGGGAAGGAGATAAACGATCTGATTAGGAGGATGATCTAGATGGTTGTTAGGAGGAGGAAGAAAAGTAGAAAGCTGAGGGGAAGAACAAGGACCATGGGATGGGGGAGCATAGGGCAGCATAGGAAATCAGGTAGCAGAGGTGGTAGGGGAGCTGTGGGGTTCCACAAGCATAAGTGGGTGTGGGTTCTCAAATACTTCCCAGAATGGTATGGTAAGAGGGGCTTCACACCGAGGGGTCCTGAACATTGGGAGGATATAAGGGGTATAAATCTATCCCAGCTAGAAGAGCTTATCCACAAGCTATCCTTATCGGGGGAGCTCAAGCTCGAGAATAACATGCCTGTTATAGATCTTGGTGAGCATGGATATAACAAGCTACTCGGATCTGGAAGGATATCTAGGCCTGTTAAGGTTATAGTTAAATATGCAACTGAAAAAGCAATATCACAGATCAAAGAGGCCGGAGGAGAGGTAGTAGTTATAAGTAAGAGAGAGGCTGGTTAGAATAGGTGCTTACTCGTGGGGCTCAAAGAGCTATATATACAGAGGAGGCCCCTAGTATTTGGAGGATACGAATGGGATAGATCTAAAACTATCTTTAGTTTCCTGGGAGTTCCTTTTGATAGCACATCATCCTTCAAGCCAGGATCCAGATTCGCGCCCGACTACCTGAGGATCTCATCGAGAAGTATAGAGCTCTATAGCATAAGATCTAGCGTGGATATGGAGGAGATAGGGATCTATGATGAGGGAGATTTAATAGTATCACACGGGGATCCCCAGAAAACCCTAGAGATCCTCGAGATCGTTGTTAGAGATCTCATTTCAGAGGGGAGAATCCCAATAATAGCTGGGGGAGAGCACACGATATCCCTGGGATCCGTTAGGGGGCTTCCCAGAAGCACCGGTGTTTTGATCCTTGACGCTCATATGGATCTTAGGGATGATTTCATGGGCAATAGATATAGCCATGCATGTATATCTAGGAGGATCTTAGAGCTCTTAGGCCCAGGAGCGCTATTCATGGTTGGCGCTAGAGCCTTTACAAGGGAGGAGATGAGAACCGCTATGAAGAATAACATAGAGTTTATAACAGCACAAGAGCTGAGGAAGGAGGGGAGAAGGGCTGCTGCGGGCAAGATCCTGAAGTGGATGGATAACTTTAAAAATATATACATGTCAATCGATATAGACGTCCTAGACCCTGCATTCGCTCCAGGCACAGGAACCCCAGAGCCTGATGGTCTTACAACCTGGGAGCTTCTGGATCTCCTATACGAGGCGGTTGATGAGAGAACCATAGCCTTCGATCTCGTAGAGATAAATCCAATGGTAGATATACCAGGCATAACATCCGCACTAGGTGCTAAAATAGTATTTGAGGTAGCCTCATATATATATAGCAGAAGGGCTAGGAGAAGAGGCTAGCGATCTTTTAAAACATCTTTAGACTACCCGGATATCCTAATACTGCTAACATTCTACTCAGTCGAATCTATATCGATGATGATCCATCTAGATGTGCCAGCGTTTCTCCTCTAACGGTATTTGATGGTATTTGTGAATATTTGTATTTCCGTTAGCGGGGTTGCACCTAGGCCCGGGTTCATTGGCTTCGCCCGAGCCTCATGGGTGCCGTCGAGCCCAACACCACTGGGCTCCCACCTGAGGAGAGCTCAGGCATCATCGCTCTCAAGGATATCATATATCCAGCACATCTGAATATAGCCTCATCATCAAATATGGCTAGGGATTGGATGCTTATATGCTTGCTACACCAAGCATTCACAGGTATTTAAACTCACAGTCAGTTCTTCAACTGCCTCTTCCAGCCTTTGAGAAGACGCTTTCAACAGTAATACCTAATGCTTAAAAGCGCTGAGTCGCTTTTCTAAAGAGCCGGGAACACATTGAGCGCTGTAGAAAGCATCCATGTCCTGGTAACCCATACAGATCTAGACGGTATTGGCAGCGCGGCAGTCTATATCAGATTAGGCTCTAAGGGTGATAAATACAAAGTTGTGTTTGTGGAGCCAAACGAGCTCCCAGAGATTCTCGAGGATCTGTGGGAGAGCTATAGAGGATCTCTGAAGAAGCTATCTATAATGGATCTTGCCCCTAGCCCTGGAAATGTTGAAAGGATATTCATTATCTTAAAAGCCTTTAGAGAGTCTGGGGTTAGTATTGAGTGGTTTGATCACCATGAGTGGGATGAGGAGGCAACTGCAAAGATCTCTTCGGTTGCTGAGCTGAAGATCGATAAAAGCACCTGTGCAACTGGTGTTGTTGCATCTTATTTTGAAGAGAGGGATCCATATATAGCTAATATTGTGTCAGCCGTTTGTTCTCTAGATCTATGGAGGTTCCACGATCCCCTGTCTCCATGGCTGGCGAGGCTTAGCATCTATAGAAGGGATGATCTCTGGAGGACAATACTCTTAGGGATGCTTGTAAAGAGCAGCACGCTTGAAGAAGTTATCACATGGGGCAGGAGATATATTGAAAGGGTTGTTGATAGAGAGCTAAGCCTATATAACTATTACAGAAAAAGGATGAGGATCGCCAATGTTGATGGTGTAAGGCTTGCATCTGTTGTTAAGAAGCATAGAGAGATCTCTACAAGCAGCTTGGCACATTATATATTATCTATAAGCGGTGGTGACATAGCCCTAGTAATAAATCCATCGGGGCCTCTAAGCCTTAGATCTAGGAGATGTGATGTGAGAATAGTTGCTCTAAAATTAGGCGGAGGAGGACATAGACCTGCTGCTGGGGCTTTTATAAAAGTGCCTATCCTCCATAGAATATTATATAGGCTTGGTTTGGAATCGCCTCTCCATGGCTATGTATTGTCTAAAGTAGCTGCCGCAGTAAGATCTACAGGCTGTGTAGCAATAGCTCCCTCCATATAGATCTAAAAACATATGTGGCTAGACCTCATACATCTAGTCGCAATAGAGAATATAGATCTCATTGCTTGTATATGCGTTTCTTATATAGGCTTTGAAAATACCAAATATGGTAGGGGTCCAAGGGGATTGAATGACAAGAAGAGTCGAGAGCTCTCTAAAGTGGCCGAGGTTAGAACCCCCCTTGAAAAGAGCTTTAGAGGTTTAATACTATCTAATAAGGGGAAGATCTCTATATATGATGCCTGGTATCCACCTATCAACAGGCTCGTAGATCATATTTCAACAATAATAGCAGATATGGACATAAGAGATGGAGGCCCCAGAATCCTGAAAATACCGATGAACATAACGAAGAACTCCGAATTCGATGTTAGAACCGCCTCCACCTATGCTGTTGTGAGATTCCTCACATCTGTAGCTCCGCTTATGATAAAAGAGACTGAGGAGGAGGGATTTGGAATTGCTCTAGCATTCGTGGACGCCTCTCAAGAGGAGCCTGAGGTAGTCGCTCTTGGCATTGGTGCTAATAAGTGTCTATATGAATGTGATAGGATACTTGTTAGAAGCATAATTGCTATATATATACCCAAGCTCCCCGAAAAGAGCGATGATAGGAGAAAGCTTTTAAGGGACATAGCTATGAAGGTGGGCTCGCATCTAGATAGAGAGACTGTCACATCTTTCCTTACCAGCCTAGGCTATCTTGGATACTCAATATCTAGGGTGCCGATAGCGATATACATACTCAGAACAGCTGAGAGGGGGGAAGGTGAAGGGGTAGAGGTTGTTATTAGAGAGGGGATGGAGAGCTTTGTTGTCAAGCTACCAACTAGGAATCCTGAGTGGAGTCTCTCAATGTTTCCAGAGAAGCTTGTATCGGATCTCGAGACAATAGTTGTGAAGCCTATAAAGCTAGGCTATAGCTTTGCACCAAAAGGGATAATACTCATGGGCCCCCCAGGTGTTGGTAAGAGTGTGTTGGCTGAAGCGATAGCCCAGAGTCTCGGCAAGAAGGTAATTGATCTCAAACCGTCTATATATAGATCGATGTGGTATGGTATGACAGAAAAGATACTTGACAAGATTTTGAGGAGCATAGTAAAGAGAACCGATATAGCTCTTGTAATAGATGATGCAGAGTTCCTAGTAAGCAGAACCATGGCTGTGCATGAGGTGCATGTAAGCGAGATCTCGCTGATCCTTAACTTCTTACAGAAACCAGTTAGGCCTTTAACAATACTCACATCTAATAGCCCAACGCTCATAGATCCAGCAATTCTGAGGCCAGGGAGGATAGATGTAGCGGTTGTGATGGGTTATCCAGATAGGGAGGCTAGGAAGATAATTATAGAGAATCTGTTGAAGAAATATGGCGCACAGGTAAGCGAAGATCTTAAGGAGAGTCTCGTAACGGCAACGAGGTGGATGAGCAATGCAGAGATAGATGCCCTTATAAGAATGGCTCTATCAAAGGGAGACGGAAAAATAACAGCGGAGACCATAGAGTGGGCTAGAAGGAGATTTAGAATCGATTATAATGTAAGAGCCTCTGAGCATCAGTTCATGAGATGGAGCACCTCCCACATGCCAGGTTTAGTTATAACGTATATACCACAGGATCACGAGATCTAATGTTTAAAAGATATCTGACCTCTACAATAATGAAATAGCAGGTTTCTACCTTGAAAAACCAAGTCTAAAAATATATGCTAAAAGCTTTATCAGAAAAAACCGGTTCTATAGATAGTTAAATAATAAAGCCTTGGTCTATCCAAATAGCGCCGAGAGACCCTGCTCGAGCTCCTCCTCTGTAACCTCCTTCTTCTCCTCCTTCTTCTCTTCCTCTTTAGCCTGTGGCTTCGCCTGCTGTGCCTGTGCTTGTGGCTGTGGAGGTGCTACGGTAACAGCTGTTGGTGTTAGGGTGGCTGTCTTTATAATCTCATCTATGTTGATCTGCCTTATTGCGGCTACCAAGCTCTTTAGCTTGATTTCATCTACTTCTATCCCCGCTGAGAGGAGCACTTTCCTTATATTATCCTCGCTTATTTCCTTTCCAGCTGAGTGGAGGAGTAGTGTGGCATAGACGTATTCGATATCGATTCACCTATAGATATATTGCCTAGTAGGGATATAAGCGTTGTCCTGTCGATAAAGTGGTTTGCATCTGAAAGTGCTGAGAGGAGGTCAGATTTCTATATTTGCATGTCTTTTCTCGAGATCCTCTTCCTTTAGGCCTAGTCTCTCCATAAGCTCCACAACTAGTCCGTCGAGGAACACCATGGCTGTGTCTTCGAAGAGGGTTCCCAGGGGTGCGAGTGGCTCGTGAATCCCTAAGATCTGTCTCATGAAATAGTCCTCCTCACGTGCAACCTTAGTTCTTCCGGGAACAACAATAACTACCTCACATAGCTGTGCCAACGGCGAATCGGGGAACGAGGTTATTCCCATGATCCTAGCGCCAACGGTTTTTGCCGCTTCAGCAGCCGTAACTATAAGCCTTGTTCTTCCAGATCCGCTGATCGCTATTACAAGGTCTCCCTTACCTATTGGAGGCACAATAGTGTCTCCAAGCACGTTAACGTGGTAGCCTAGGTGAAGAAGTCTCAATGCAAAAGCTCTTCCAACTAGCCCGCTTCTCCCAGCACCTATAACAAGGACTTTCTTCCTCTCCTTATAGACCTCGATCAATAGGGAGACTGCTTTGGAAACCTGCTCACTCGATATTTTCGAGGCAGCCTCTAATATATAGCTTGCTATATTGATCATAGATTTTCTAAAAGTTTCTTCATTAGTGCTCAAAAAAACCTGATAGCTGGTGTCCTTGGCGGGGTTATCCACAGCTTCCCTATATATGCATATATTTGGCTGCTTATATATGAAACGGGCTTCAATATATTGTGCTGTCAAAGGTGATATAAGGTAGATCTCTAGATCTTTGAAGATTCCTATGATCTCTCCAGATATTAGTCCCTGACGGTAAAATTTTATTTGAGGTGATTAGATGAAGATCAGGAAGATCAGCATGTTTCATGTTGCCATGCCCCTAAAAGATCCCTTTGAAACGAGCTTCGGTAGGAGCGTGTATAGACACGGAATCCTGGTAGCTCTAGAAGATATCTCTGGCGAGATTGGCTGGGGCGAGGTTGTAGCTGATGAGGGCCCGTGGTATAGCTATGAGACTGTTGAAACAGCATGGCATGTGATCAGGGACTTCATAGCGCCAAGGATAAAGGGTTTAGAGATCGAGGTACCACAGAACTTCTGGAAACTCGATGTGATTAGAAGGATGAGGGGGCATAACATGGCTAAAGCGGGTGTTGAAGAGGCTCTATGGGATCTATGGTCCAGGATGATGTCGCAGCCCCTCTGGAAGGTTATAGGGGGTGTTAGGGATAGGATATCCTCTGGCGTCAGTATAGGGATCCAAGAGTCTCCTGAGAAGCTAGTTAAAGTGGTTCGATATTACCTTGAAAAGGGGTACCAAAGAATCAAAATAAAGATCAAGCCAGGCTACGATTTAGAACCTGTAGCAGCTATCAGGAGGGAATACCCGGATATAATGCTAAGTGTTGATGCAAACGCAGCCTACACCCTCGAAGATGCTGATCATCTTAAAAAGCTCGATCGCTATTCGCTTCTGATGATTGAGCAGCCTCTACACTACGAGGATCTAGTAGATCACGCTGAACTAGCCAAGATCCTGGAAACCCCTATATGTCTTGATGAAAGCATAAAGGATCCCCATGTAGCGAGATCGGCTATAAGGATCGGAGCGGCTGAGATAATCAATATAAAGCCTGGAAGAGTCGGCGGTATAGCCCCCTCGAAGGAGATCCACGATATAGCTGAGAAAGCCGGGATCCCTGTATGGATAGGTGGCATGTTAGAAACCGGAGTTGGGAGGGGCGTTCAAGTAGCTCTAGCGTCTCTTCGAAATGTGAAACTGCCAAACGACATATCTGCTAGTGAGAGGTATTATGAGGAGGATATAGTGGAGCCCCCATGGATTCTACAGAGGGGAGGCTATATCGAAGCCCCGAATAAACCTGGTCTAGGCGTTGAAGTTGTCGAGAAAAAGATGCTAAAATATACGGTAAAGTATATAACGATATAGTAGGGCTGTATCCTTTTTCATGGTAGTAGGGATGCTTTTATATTTTTTGTCTGGGCTTAAGCTTATAAGTATCTAATCCATAATTGTTTTGATGTTGAGGTGATATCTCTGCTAGATCTTGGGATACCTCGGAATGCTATGACCTTTGGAGCACCCGAGGCCGAAGCCCTATATGAGGGCCCTACCCAGAAGGGCTTCGGAGATCCAAGCCTAGATGGGAGCCCCTTTCCGCTGGGCTCAACAGCCACCTATGAGCCCATAGAGATCCCAAGATCTCTGTGGGAGAGGTGGGGGTCCCCCGATGCCAAAGGGCTAGAAACCCTGTGGATCAGGAAGTACAGCAATCTAAAACAAAAGAATATCAACGATAACCAACAACCATCGGGGGATAAGTGGTAGATATATGAGGACGTGTATAAGTGTGAGGGCATCTTTCATAGCAGGGCATAGAGTGCCTGAGAGCCTCAGTTCTAAATGCTCAAAGATACATGGCCATAACTACATGGTCAGGGTTAGAGTATGTAGGGAAGGGGGGATACCATGGGTTATGGATCTAGACGAGCTATATAGGGCTGTGGAGAAGCTTCTAGAGCCTCTCGATCACTCATATATACTAGCTGAGGGGCAAGAGGAGATCGAGGGTGCTAAGAATGTTAGACTACCTATAAAGATAGCCTCCGCAGAAGAGCTATCTAGATGGATCTATGAATCTCTAGCTAAGATGGGTATTGAGAGGGTAGCCGAGGTCGAGGTATGTGAAACTGAGAGTTACTGTGCATCCTATGGTATATAGATACTCTCGAGAACCACGCCATTAGGATCAATAGTTCCGTGATGCTTTATAGCTTATAATTCTCACAAAAGATATATACAAGGTGGAGGTTAGAATAAGGGGGCAATCGGTTAGCTATAGGTATAACTATATCTCCAGAGGGAGGTTCTCCATGCTAACGAGGTATTTTAAGATCTATCTATGCCAAGCATATGGGGGATTAGTAAGGCATGGCCAGAGTAGCCTTTGAAGAGATATATGTTGTAGACCCTTCTGCCTTAATGGAGGAAGGCGTCTCAAGACTAGTTGAAGATGGAGTGGTTAGAGGAAAGATCCACGTGATAATACCGGTGATAGAAGAGCTTGTTAGGCTTGCCAGAGAGGGTAATACCATAGCTAGTGCTGGCTTAGAGGAGATATCGAGGCTAAGAAATCTCTCTGACAACGGTCTTGTGGAGCTGGTTATAGTTGATTATTCCAGGACGAGATCTGATCAGGGCATAGATCAGCTTGTGAGGAGATATGCTTATGAAGTTGGTGGTAAGATCATAACAGCTGATCCTATACAGATCTCCGCATCAAGGGCTATGGGTATCGATGTGATTGAGGTGAGGAAGAAATATTTAGGCTTATCGATCGAGAGCTTCTTTGATAGCGAGACAATGTCTGTCCATCTAAAGGAGGGAGCTCCTCCAAGGGCTAAGAAGGGCTTCCCAGGAAATTGGTATTTTGTTAAGCTAAGGGAGGAGCCGATGACGAGAGAGGAGGTTGAGAGGATAGCTAGGGAGATCCTCGAGGCTGCTCAGAGTCCTGCCAATGGGGGGTTTATAGAGAGTAATAGGCTTGGATCTACAATAGTTCAGCTGGGATCTTATAGGATCATCATAGTGAGACCTCCGCTGGGGGATGGATATGAGATCACAATTACAAGACCTATTGCGAGGCCCAGGCTGGAGGATTATAGACTGCCAGAAAAGCTTTTGAAGAGACTGTTGGAGAAGGCTGAGGGAATACTTATAGCGGGATCCCCTGGGATGGGTAAAACCACCTTTGCCCAGGCGTTGGCAGAGTTCTATATGAGGATGGGCAGGGTTGTGAAGACCATTGAGAGCCCGAGGGATATGAGGCTACCTAAAGAGGCTTCCCAATATTCAAAGGTATATGCTGATTCAGAGGAGCTTCACGATATATTGCTTCTAAGCAGGCCTGACTACACTTTCTTCGATGAGATGAGGGATGATAGGGATTTTAATCTCTACATTGATCTGAGGCTTGCTGGGATAGGCATGGTGGGGGTTGTACATGCAGCCTCACCTATAGATGCTATACAGAGACTCTTAAGAAGGGTTGATCTGGGTATGATACCAAGCATAGTGGATACAGTGATATATATCAGCAGGGGTAACGTTGAAAAGGTATACGAGGTTAGCATGACAGTGAAGCTCCCAACAGGACTTAGAGAGGCGGAGCTGGCAAGACCCGTTGTCGAGGTTAGAGATTTCTTAAGTGGAGAGCTGGAATATGAGATATACACATTCGGAGAGCAAACAGTTGTGGTTCCGGTAAAGAGGCTCAGACCAGGCTATAGGGGGGGCTCTATAGAGTCAAGGGTTATAGATGAGATAAGCAGGGCAATACCAGGTGCCACAGCCTCTCTAGAGGGTGACACTCTATGGATTATAGTGAATAGAGATAACGCTATTAATGCTGGAAAGAGGTTTCTCAAGCTTAAGAAGAAGCTTGAGAAGCAATATGGGGTCAGCGTTAGGTTAAAGGTGGAGGAGTAGCTGTGGAAAGCAAGAGGGCTGCTCCGAAGAGAGGTAGGGCTGGGGTACAGCATGAAAGAGATCTAGCTCTAAAGCTGTGGGAAATGGGCTTCGCAGTTATAAGGGGCCCTGCAAGTGGGGCTAAGGCCAAGAGGATCCTATATCCAGATCTAGTTGCAATAAGATCAGGAACTGTATATATATTCGAGGTAAAAACTAGGGTGAAAGAAGAGCCTATATATATTGAGAAGAGTCAGGTTGAGAAGCTATTGGAATTTGCTAGGAGATCTGGTGGAAAAGCCTTTATAGCTGTTAAGATCGTTGGGTCTTCCGGCTGGAAGCTGGTTCCAGTAGATATGTTGAAACCTACAAGAGGCGGGAATTACAAGGTTGACGAGGAAGATCTTTCAAAAGCCCTCTCACTCAAGGATATACATGCAGAGGTTCTCGGGGCTAAAAGGCTTGACGAGTTCATAGGGGATAGAGGTGATAAGAAATAGGTGCTTATCCAACTACGCTCCTAACAACTTTGGCTATTTCAACGCCAAGCTTGTGATCTCCGAAGGCGGATATATAGTAGGAGCTGTGGTTAATCTCCCTAACGATCTTCTCGATCACGTCTAGATTGGCCTTAATAAGGGCTTCTCTATCGATCTTATCTTTCTTAAGCTCTACTGAGATCTTCTCTGGGATTTTTATACCGACCTTCCTCTCAAAGAACTGGTGTATTTTCCTACTAGTGATGGGTATGATCCCCACTATAATGGGGATCTCGAATGGATTTTTAACCTTCTCCCCAAAAGATCTCTGGAAAAACCTGAATCTCTCGACATCGAATACAGGTTGGGTTATGAAGATCTCTGCCCCTGCATCGATTTTAACTCTGATCTTCAGGATCTCAGGTTCTAGAGGCTCGGCGTTTATATTCACAGAAGCAGCTATAATCATGCTCTCACCGCCAACCCCAACCCTCCTCCCCGTATGATCTATGCCTAGGTCGAGAATCAGCCTAGCTAGATATATAAGCCTTGGGGCATCTAGATCCCACACTCCCCTCTCATCAAGCTGGAGATCCCCTGTTGTTGCTACAATAGCGTCTAACCCTGCTAGTGATGCTGCCAACACATCTGAAACCACCTGGTTCCTATCTCTATTCCTAGCAGTTATCTGCATACTCACATGTAGAGATCTATAGCTATTCTTCGTTATAGCCGCATATGGCAGGGAGCTCGGTATCGGGTAGCCGCCTGGGTTATCAACGAAGTCCACACCATGATATATACCAGCTATCCCCTCAAGCTCCTTGACCAGAGCCCCTGGGGTTGTATAGGGTTTAGGCGTATATTCATATATGATTACCGTCCTGCCAGACAATATCCTCTCAACAATCCCTCTAGCCCTCTTAGCAACAGGCCTATAGCTCGAAACTTTGAAGCCGGGATCCAGCTTAAGCCGGAACATCTTATCAATAGTACCCCTCTTCAAAGCCGAATAATATGCTAATATCCATACACACTTTAGTCTATCATCTTCACATATGGTATCCCTATACCCCCCACACGGACCATTGATCATCTTCTTAGGGCACGTATTCATCTTGACACTCTATATCTACATACAAGGACAATATATATTAATTTATAAATTGTGTCCTCCATAGGATTCACATCCTATAGACTCAATATCACTCTTGTTCCATATATATAAAACCCTGTTTAAAAGTTCCATTATCTAGAATGGGGAAAAGATCTGAGAACCATGATAATAAGGGTCTCAGAGATCATGTTGGTTAGCATGCACAAGCCTTGGAATGATTCTAATATATAAAAGAAGATGATAAAATGAGAAGATATTTCAAGAAGGTTCTCACAATAGGTGGGGCCCAGCCCCAGGTAACCAATTGGTGAATGTCATCGGGGGTGGGGTTCCCAGGGACTGGGCCCCCATAATAATATTAATATACAGGGGTAAAAAAATCCAAATACAATAGGTGAATATGCGTTTAAAATTCGCAATACTCTAACCAGTATGTAATTTTCTTGGAGAGAATCTCCGAAGATATTAAAAATTCCTTACAGCACCCATCATGGGGTTATGCTATATTAATGTGCTAGGCTTGTGCGGCTTCTCCTATATTTTCGGAGATCTTTTTAAGAGGTAACTCTTCACCAGCCATATCTGGGGTGGATCTATCCCCCTCATGTAACTCTTTATGCTCAATTAAATTCTCTAAGCCTCCACCACTTAAAAGAATCTCGAGAATCCTTTTACCCACTTCCGATAGTGTATATAGCTTATAGTTGCTCCTGCTATGAACTATATTTACAATTCCGAGAGCCTCTAAAACGTGGAATGCTCCTAAAACCTCATATCTAGGCAAACCGGTTTTCATAACTATGTCAGAGGGTGCTGATATATTGTCTTTGAGATGGGATAGAATTGAGATCAATTTCGCTTTAGAGTCCATTAGAACCCCATATATCGCTATTTACTGCCAAAGCCCTAAAAAATATATGGGGTTTTCATCGCTTTACAACTGAAAATCTCGCCCTTTAGGGCGGGGAGGAGGATAGAATATCCTTTGTTTCCGCTTATTCAAGATAGCCTCAAGCTATATTACTTCTATAGCCTTCTCTAGATCATAGAAGCGAAATATTCCTCCATATTAAATATCGATATCTATTTAACATACTACAAAACCTTCATATCTACATGCTTTTATAATAGCTTTTTCATATCTCATAACATCTTATGATCATGATCAATATATAGCAGGACTTTAGATTCTGACACCTCTCTGCCCTGAGGGATGAGGCTTTCAGTTATAAAATCTAGCTAATAATTAAGCTGAGCCCCCAGTCATCAAGGGTTTTTATTGAAGGTCGCTTGACGGCTATGATCTATGTATTGGGAGATCCCCATCCCCCGCCGCCAGGTGTTTCTATTATTACCTCGTCTCCCTCCTCTAGCTCTATGGAGAATTTGCTCGGCATTACCAGTTCTCTTCCATCCCTCTTTCTAATCACTATTTTTCCAGGTTTTCCAGGCTCGCCTCCGTGGAGCCCCCACGGAGGTCTTTTAATCCTCTCAGACATTATAGATAGCCTTGCAGGTCTAAGAACTCTAAAGGATCTTATGATCCCATCGCCTCCCCTGAATCTTCCTCTTCCTCCGCTTCCCTCTCTGATTTTATAGGCTGTATATATTATGGGGTATACTCTCTCAGCAATCTCTATAGGTGTGTTCATAGTGTTTGTCATATTTACATGAACCCCTGATACCCCATCTTTACCCGGTCTCCCCCCGGTTCCCCCTCCTATTGTCTCGTAGTATGCCCAGTATCCTATTAAAGGATCCTCACCTCCTATCATTACATTCATCATGGTTCCAGAGCCGGCTGCTGGCACCTTATCTGGTGCTATTGCTGAGAGGGCCTTTAGAACCACGTCTGCAATCCTCTGGGATGTCTCAACATTACCTCCAGAGACGGGGGCTGGTTTCTTCGGATTCACGATAGTTCCCTCAGGCGATATAACCTCTACAATGCTGTAGAATCCCTCGTTAACGGGTACCTCGCCCTCAATAATACTTCTTATCGAATAGACCACCGCGGCATATGTTACACCATATACAGCGTTATAGGGTCTATCGATCTGCTTGCTCGTGCCTGTGAAGTCTGCCCTTATATATTCAACTCCAACCTCTAGCCTTACCCTTATCACGGGATCTTGATCCTCTAGCTCTAGATAGTCCTCAGCCTCAGAAACGCCCCTCCCCCATCTAGAGATCTTGGTTAGGGCTAGAGCCCTGCCATGGGATATAGCCTTCTCCCACGAATCTTCAACAGCTTCCATACCGTATTTCCTAACCAGCTCAGCAACCCTTCTCGAGCCAACTATGTTCGCTGCTATCTGCGCCTTTATATCGCCCTCTGTTATCAGCGGTGTCTTGGTGTTTGAGGTTATAATCCTAAGGATCTCATTATCTATGGATCCCCTCTTAACAATCTTTACAGGAGGTATGATAAGGCCCTCCTCATATATAGTTCTGGCCATGGGATTCATACTCCCAGGTATAGGCCCCCCTACATCAACCTGGTGAGCCTTATTTATTACATAGCCTATATGCCTCCCCCCATAATATATCGGGGCTATCAATGTCACATCGTTGAGATGGGTTCCAGAGATATAGGGGTCGTTGAAGATCAGCATATCACCATCCGCTAATATATCGCCGCTCTTCTCAATCCAGTTGACTATGTTCTTCACACAAACTCTGAAAGATCCTAGGTGGACTGGTATGTGCTCCGCCTGAGCGACGATCCTACCCTTTTTATCTACTATCGCACAGCTATGATCCATCCTCTCCCTAATGTTCGGGGAAAAGGCGGATCTCTTGAGGGCCACGCCCATCTCTTCAGCTATATATACAGTTGCCTTGTAGATCAGCTCCCATGAAACCATGAAACCACCTCAGAGAATCTCAACAACAATAGATCCTGTTACATCTACTCTAGCCTCCCAACCCTCTGGAATCACTGTTGTGGAGTCATACTCATCTATAAGAGCGGGACCTCTCAGCCTAGCACCCTCAGGAAGCTCGCTTCTAATATAGATGGGAGCGTCTACCCATGAGTTATATATATATGCCCTTCTATAGCCCCTAGGCGATGCATCACCATGCCTCCTCGGACGTGGGAGCCCCGGCTTCGCCCTTTTAATAACCGCAAAAATCCTTATTGTTACAATCTCTATCGGTAGATCCATTTTGAAACCGTAGAGAGAGATATGCCTGTCCTCAAAGGCTCTCGAGATCTCATCTATAGAGGCTGGTCTCCCAACCGGGATCGTGATCTCCCAGCCTTGCCCTTTATATCTAACATCGGCATATCTCACAAAATAATCCACCCTTCTAACCTTTTTCAAAATAGATTCCTCAAGAGATCTATATACATCCTCTAAATCCCCTGGAAATGATGCTCTAGCCTCGAACTTCCAATCAGCTAGTAGGAGGCCTAAAGCGCTGAAGACTCCTGGAAAGGGTGGGATTACAACTCTTCTGATCCCCATCTCCTCGGCTATCCCAACTGCGTGTTGGGGACCTGCGCCTCCAAATGCTACTAAGGTGAACTCGCTTGGATCTAGACCCCTCTCGACCGTGACAAGCCTTATAGCCCTAGCAGCCTCGAGATCGGCTAGTTTCACCGCCTCAATAGCAACCTCATAGGGATCTCCCAGCCTTGAGAGCCCTTCTAAAGCTCCTCTCTTATCAAGCTTTATAGCGCCCCCCAAAAGGTGATCCCCTATTCTTCCGAGGATAAGGTTGGCATCTGTTATCGTTGGCTCCTTGCCTCCTCTGCCATAGCATATAGGCCCTGGATCAGCGCCCGCGCTTATAGGGCCAACCCTGAGGCCCCCTGCTTCATCTCTCCAAATGATCGTGCCTCCACCCGCTGAGACTTCAGCTAGATCTATGAACGGGAATCTCACAGGATAGCCCGAGCCCTTAACAATCCTCCCATAATGGGCTTCTCCGCCTACTTCATACTCGCTTGTTATCTCTATCTCACCATTAACTATGGTTCCAGCTTTAGCTGTGGTTCCACCTATATCGAGACTTATAACTCTATCCAAACCCATGGTTCTTGCAAGTTCTGATGCTGCCACAACACCAGCTGCTGGGCCACTCTCTATGATCTGTACGGGCTTCTCCATAGCCTCGGCAATATCTACCAGCCCGCCTGAGCTTGACATTATATATAGCTTGGGTTCTCTGAAATGTGCGAGGGATGATGCAAGGGACTCTATATACCTCGAAACCAGAGGCATTAGAACGGCATTTACGACAGCTGTCGAGGTTCTCTCATACTCCCTAGGCTCTGGAGCTATTTCATGTGATGCTGTAACATATTTGAAATAGCGGCTAGCGATCTCCTTAGCGGCCTTCTCATTAGAGGGGTTTGCATATGAGTGTAGAAATGATATAGCTATCGATACAACCCCGGATCTTTTAAGCCCTTCACAAACCCCCTCGATCTCGGTGGCATTTATACTCTCGAGAACCTCGCCAGATGCTGAAGTCCTCTCCCTAACCTCGATCCTCAGATTCCTCGGAACCAGGGGCCTCGGCTTCTCAAAGAACTGATCATAGAGCCTAGGTCTGTTCTGCCTACCAATCTCAATCACATCCCTAAAACCCCTAGTAGTTATGAGGGCCACCTTTGGGAGCTCCAGGCCAATCTGGCCTCTGAGAGCATTTGTAGCTATTGTAGTTGCATGGACGATCTCCTCTACCTCTCCCCCTATGCTTCTAAGTCCTGTTACAATAACTTCCTCTGGTTTCCCCGGGTTTGTAAGAATTTTAAAGGACCTCATGTTGCCACTATCATCTATATATACAAAGTCTGTAAAAGTACCCCCAACATCAACTGCGATCCTGATCCCCATGATCTCCGAACTCCAGTTAATTAAGGGCTTCATAGGTTTAAATTTGATGATATAGCCCTTAGATAGATGAATAACCAACCATGCAGCATGGTCGACTATATCCTTGGAGCGAATATAATTTAAACCCTTTTGGATATTGATATATCTCTAGGATTAACTTATATGTTGATCCAAAAC
>JAVVGG010000003.1:0-32364 GCA_032249275.1 Desulfurococcales archaeon | reverse complement strand
GAGGGCAATATCTTCAGCTCTGGTGTCTATCCTCATCTATCAGAAATACCTGCCTTCATCACGAGAAAAACGTTATTAGGCTGCCGCAGTACCTTGTGGTACATATATAAGGCTTCTCCTGCTTCTTGCCACAAGCGTTACAGCTCCTTCTCTCTCAAGATTTCTGAGAACTGCTTTGGCTAGAGATACTGGGATTGAGTATTTCTGGGCTATGATAGCCGGTGTTATAACGTTTAGCTCTCCTATTTCTTTACCTATTTTGGCATAAAGTGAGGCGTCTATATTGAGGGTTGCAGAGAGGGTTACATACTTCTCGGCTTTCTTGGGCTTCTTCTCCTCTTTCGTTTTCTTTTCCTTCTCCCCCTCTAGAAGCCTTTTCTGTCTCTTCTCCATAACTGATATGGGCTTCTTACCCTTGGAACCCAATAATCCCACCCATAGGTAGAATATGTTAGCTAGCTAAAATCCTTAGGAAAAGCATGTGAATTAGACGCAAAGGGCTATTCTTATTTTATTCTAACCTTTACTTTTAAGAAGTACAGCCTTATCTATAGAGGAGATGCAATGGTTTGGGATATATATGCTGCTGTGAGGGCTAGGATGGTATATGCCGGGAGGCTGGGTAAAAACGTTGTTGAGGATATGCTTGCTGCCGGAAATGCTAGTGATGCCATTAGTTATCTAAGGGAAACACAATATTATCAATATATAAGAAATGTCCCTGCTGAGAATCAGGAGCTTTTAGAGCTGTCTCTCTATCTAGGCCTATACAGATCTATAGCCCCTCTTCTTGCTATAGTAGATAAGGGATATAGGTCTATTGCTGAGCACGGGTTGCTCTTCATAGAAAACAGGGTGATAGCATCGCTGCTCATCTCTTTAGTGATGGGAGAGACACCGTCGCTAGATCTTAAGATCCTTGAGGGCACCAGGCTTGGAGAACTCTACGGAATAGTTGTGGAAGATCGATCTCTTATAAAGGCCCTAGATTATTTAAGAGAAAAAGGATTTGCAGGCCTTGTTGAAATCTATAACATATTATCTAAATACATAGATCCGAGGTCTGCGATTTCGATAGCATCTGATATAGGAGCTGCTAAAGATCTCTCAAAGATCGTTAAAGTTGTACCTTCACTATCGAGATTAGTGTGCCCGGAGATAGATTTCATGTTACTACAGTCAGCTATAAGGATTTCTAGGGGAAAGGCTAAGGAATACATAGGTTCGGCAGAGCTCTCTGATATGGCATGCCGCATAGGTAGAGGGGAGATCGAGGATCTATATAGCTATAGAGAGGAGGAGAACATTCTAAACATATTGAGAAAAATATATGGAACACATTTAATACAGAAAAGCCTTGAAGAAAGCCTTATAAACATCGCAGGTTATGTGAAGAAGACCGTTAGAAGCTCTTTAGAGGCAGCATTTTCATCATACCCATTTGACCCTAGCATTGTGTGGGCAGCCATCAGAGTAAGGATTATGGATATAGAGGACATAATAGCTATAATTAATGGGAAAAAAGCAGGGTTGCCTATAGAGATAATTAGAAAGACAATATCTATAGCTATCTAGAGCTTAGATCTAGCCAGCGCTTTTAATCAGAGATAAATTGCATCTAATCATCTATAATATATTCCCTTTTACTATTTTTACCGTAGCTCGCTAACCTCTTCTATTTAGGGCGAGTAAGAGATTGACCTTTAATAAGTAATTGATAGAATAAAGCTGAGTAAAGAAAATATATTCAATATATTCTTAGGCTTAGTGTTTATTATGGTACTCCTAGTATCAGTACCAGGATCGCAATAGCTATGCCATATATAGCGATTCCCTCGCCAAGCACTACTATTAGGAAAGATCTACCAAATACCTCTGGCTTCTCGGTAAATGCGCTTATTGCTGCAGCACCAGCTAGCCCCACAGCTATGCCAGCACCTATACCAGCTAGCCCCAGCGCGAGCCCAGCACCTATGAATCTTCCCATTCTCTCTCCAAATTCTTTTGCATTAAAGGCTGCTTGCTGCAGCTCAAGCTGTTGTAGAAAGGCTGTTGTTTGCGAAGTACCTATTTGGATTAAAATCGCTATTGCAATTGAAATCGCTATTGCAAAAGCTATTCCAGAGCCATATATAATCCAGGTGCTTCTCAAAGACCCTTTGGCCATCAAGACCCCGCTTTAAGTAGTTGTATAATCTGCTTTAAAGCTTTATCCTTGGTATAAAGGATCTCGTTCTTCCTTTTAGCAAGAGTCTCATCTATCATTCTATCTATTTCAGTCTCGATTGTTTTCCTTTTATTTTCAAGAATGTTGTTAAACGTGTTTAGTAGATCTTCAGCCACGCGCGGCTCCCCTCACAACCAATTTCTTCTTCATAAGTTTTAACCTTATAAACTCCTCTCTCATCCTCTCCTCCAACACATTCCTGATCCTCTTGATAGCGTTTACATAGTTGGGTATTATTAAATAGTCGATGGCATTTATAAGCTTCTGGGTTCTCCTCAGCTCCTCTATAAGCCTTTTAAGCGTTGCCTCTGCCTCAGCGAGTTTCACAATCTCTTCTAATGCTTCTCTGAGCAATTCTATTGACACATCGAGACTATATGGAGTGGTTCCAGGCGGATATTCTGGCTTCTGCATACTTTCTCTATCAATGCTCAGAACAGGTATCTTGATACCAAAGGCAGCCCTTTCACCAACTATCACAGATGCTGTCTTCCTTATTGAAGATTCAATACTCCTTAAACCTATCAGACCTGCCTGTGAAACAGCTATTGAGTACTTCTCATATGCCTTTCTAAGCTTCTCTCTAACCGAGTTCTGGAGCCTTGTAAACTCCTCAATAGCTATTCTGATGTTTAGGAGGAGCACCTCTCTCTTATCCTCTAAAACCCTTCTAATCCTTCTTATAGTCGCATAGCTTCTCCTCAGGTTTATCAGGTTTATCTTTGTGGGAAGTACAGATCTAGGGTCTATAGCCATGCTATCCTACGCACCCTTAGCCTTTCTTTTCGGATGGTACTTCTCTATATACACATCCTTTATATTAGTCAGCTCGCTTTCAGGGATTATGGAGAGGACCTCCCACCCTATGTCCAGGGTCTCTTCAATAGATCTGTTCTCGTAGAAGCCCTGCGATAAAAACCTCCTCTCAAAGGCATCTGCGAATCTCAGATACTTCCTATCAGTCTCTGAGAGGCTCTCTTCACCAACTATTATAGCTAGGCTCCTCAGCTCCTGACCCCTAGAGTAGGATGCATAAAGCTGGTTGCTAACATCACCATGATCCTCCCTCGTCTTGCCAGGTCCTATACCTTCTTTCATAAGCCTAGAGAGGCTCATAAGAACATTGACAGGTGGATATATACCCCTGTTATATAGCCCTCTATCAAGCACTATCTGTCCTTCAGTTATATAGCCGGTTAGATCTGGGATAGGGTGTGTTATATCATCTGCAGGCATCGTTAGGATCGGCATCTGTGTGATAGATCCCTTTTTACCTATAGCCCTGCCAGCCCTCTCGTATATGGATGCGAGATCCGAGTACATATATCCAGGATACCCCTGTCTCCCTGGAACCTCCTCCCTCGCGGAGCTGATCTCTCTGAGAGCCTCACAATAGCTAGTCATATCGGTTAGGATCACTAGAACATGCATGTCCCTTTCAAATGCTAGGTACTCAGCTAGGGTTAAGGCCATTCTAGGGGTTATAAGCCTAACCATCGCCGGCTCATCAGCTAGGTTTATAAACATGGAAACCCTTTTTATAGCTCCTGTCTCCTCGAAGAACTTTCTAAAGAATAAAGCCTCATCGTATTTGATCCCCATGGCAGCGAACACAACAGCGAACTCCTCTCTCTCACCTCTAACCGTTGCTTGTCTTGCTATTTGTGCTGCGAGCATATTATGGGGAAGCCCTCCCCCGCTAAATATAGGTAGCTTCTGGCCCCTCACAAGGGTGTTCATACCATCTATAGCAGAGATCCCAGTCTGTATAAAGTCCTCCGGATATGCTCTTGAAGCTGGGTTTATCGGGGAGCCATTGATATCCCTTCTCTCCTCTGCCAGAACAGGAGGTCCTCCGTCGAGAGGCCTTCCAAGCCCATCGAAGATCCTTCCAAGCATGGTTTCCGATACAGAGGCTTCCATGGTCTTTCCAAGGAACCGTACTTTAGTACCCCTAGTACTTATCCCTGTGGTTCCCTCGAAAACCTGTACTACAGCATATCCCATACCAACCTCTAGAACCCTCCCACTCCTCTTCTCCCCGCTTGGCATCTCTATCTCAAC
The DNA here is from genome assembly GCA_032249275.1 of Desulfurococcales archaeon. GTDB lineage: Archaea > Thermoproteota > Thermoprotei_A > Sulfolobales > AG1 > AG1. The sequence continues at coordinate 28,073 of JAVVGG010000003.1, read as the reverse complement.
TAGCTCATCAAAGGCCACACCGCTTGCCTTTTCAACTATTATTAGGGGGCCTCTGATCTCTTTTATAGTCTCGTACTCTCTATATTGTGATACCTGTATCCCCATCTGGATCACCCAGCTATACTTCCAAGCCTCTCCAAGATCCTCTTCTCCAACTCCTCCAGCTTATTAAGCTCCTCATTAGGTATTGTGAACCTAGCCTTTATAAGCTCTGTCACTAGATCTTGGGTCTTCTCCCTTATAGCTTTGACGCTAACACCAGAATCAACCAATTTCTTAGCGTTTCTATAGAAGCTCACTATAGCCCTCATAAGCATAACCTGTTTCTGCGGAGATGCAAAAGCATCTATCTTGTCATAGGCATTCTGCTTTAAGAATCCCTCTCTGATTATCCTTGCAACATCCATGACTAGCTTATCGGGTTCGGCGAGATTCTCGGGCCCTATCAGCCTCACTATCTCTCTAAGCTCGTTCTCCCTCTGCAGGATCGAATATATGGTGTCTCTCAGCTCTCTCCAATCCTTAGCAACGTTATTAACCCACCAATTGGTCACAGTATCCACATAGGCTGAGTAGCTCGTGATCCAATTTATGGCAGGGTAGTGCCTCGAATAGGCTAAAGCCGTGTCTAGGGCCCAGAAAACCCTTATAAACCTCCTGGTATGGGTAGTTACTGGCTCTGTAAAATCAGCCCCTGGAGGTGACACAGCGCCTACAAGGGTTACAGACCCTATTCTCTCAGGTTTTCCAAGAGCTACGACCCTTCCAGCCCTCTCGTAGAACTCTGCGAGTCTGCTCTGCAGATAGCTTGGATAGCCCTCCTCAGCTGGCATCTCCTCAAGTCTTCCAGCGATCTCTCTCAATGCCTCAGCCCATCTGCTCGTGGAATCCGCTACCAATAGGACATCATAACCCATATCTCGATAATACTCAGCCATTGTGACCCCAACATAGATGCTAGCCTCTCTAGCAGATACAGGCATGTTACTTGTATTCGCTATTAATATTGTTCTCTCCATTAGCGGTCTCCCGCTCCATGGATCCTTATACGTTGGGAACTTCTCCAGAACCTCGGTCATCTCATTGCCCCTCTCACCACATCCTATGTATATCACAACCCTCGCATCGCTCCACATAGCTAGCGAGTGGAGAGTCACAGTATTATGGAGTATAGCTGGTACTTCGCCTCCTACGAAATTATGGGTTCTAGGTACTGTGATGTCGTACACGTTGAAGTCCCCCTTTATGACCTCTATACTTTCCACCTCATCGAAAGCCACGTACTTTAACGCCTCGGCTATGGAGCCTAGCACACTATCCTCAGTTAGCTGTGCTAGTAGCATTAGTTTTGCCGCACCTATTCTCTCACCTAGTATGGTGTAATTTCTTGAGACCGCAAGTATAGCTCTTGATATTACCTGTGGCTCTATCCTCAAGGCATCCCAAGCCTTCCTACCTTGCCTCTTACTTGATATATACGATGCTATCCTGAGGATCTTACCTAAGCCCATGATCCGCTCAGCTGATATCGCTTCTAGGAACTTCTCTATCTCATCTCTACTCGTTATTATAATCCTATAGTAGACTCTGCCAGCTACCCTCTTCTCCCTTATGGCATATAGTATGCCTAGTCTAGCTAGTAGGTAAGCTAGGCCTACCGCTACCCTCTTAGATGCCGTTGTTATCTCGACCTCGTTCTTCGCAAAGCTCCCGTCTCCTAAGTAGTAGCCTCTTAGGAAGGCTTTAACCACGTTTATAGGGGATCTTAGTATTAAGTGTGGGACTGTCGCCTCCCGGGACTTTCTCCTAGAGGGTACCCCCAATGCTCTAAATATCCTAGCTACTAGCTTAGAGTTCACTACGACACCTTTGACCGTTCTAAACGATTCATCCCTAGCCATGACTCCGAAGACCCTGTATACCAGCTCCTTAAATCTAGCTCTTAGCTCCTCCGAGTTGCTGAAGAACCTTACGGTCTTGTCAGTCACCATACCATCAGATATTACTAGTCCTAGCAACTCTGCTAGATCCTCGTCTAGACGCTTGGGCACCCTTACTGAGATCCTACTCCTAGGTAGCCCGAGAATCCTTGGCCTTAGCGGTTCTACCCCTAGCAACTCGCACACTCTCCTAACGAGACCTAACCTGGGCCTAGTCTTATTCTTGACTATCTGCTTTAGGATCTTCTCATTGATGCCTAAGGTTTCAGATGCTCTCTTGTAGCCACCAAGTCTATACACTAATAATCTGATGAACTCCTGTATCTGTTTCAGATCCTCTTCGTTCCTCACAGTTGCATCATCTAATCCTAGCTCGTAAGGATCAAGGAGTTGTGGCTTACCATCAACTGGGAGGTACCTGGGTATGACTAGCTGGTCTCCCCTTCTTAGCTCAGCTGCTGGGGTCTCAACTATGTATCCCTCCTCGCTTAGCTTAAGGAGCCTATGGGGTGGTGTGACCTCTATCACTCTACCAGATCTAGTTCTAATCCTGACCATATACCTGGATTTACCTCTGTAGATGTAGCTTACAGGAGCTTCCCTGATTCTTGTGCCATCGAACGTCAATATTCTAAGGCCTAGGCTTGAAATGTCTATTAACTCTTCCTCCTCGCTGCTCTCGACTATGGCACCCTTGTCTCTCATTCTATCGTATAACTCTTTGATTGGAACAAGCTCGCCTGACGCTAGTAGTATCGGCGTATTAGGTGGAACGCACTTACCAGTTCCAAAGCCTCCTGGTATGGCCCCTGTACCGCCCTTGGCCATTGGGAACAAGGTATCTATGATCCTCATGCCTGTTAGCATTGGGAGCTCTGGTTCCAGCTTCTCCTTGAAAGGCCTTGGTCTCCGTGCAGGCCATTTCTGAAGCATTTTAACAGCCCTCTTCTCACCGTTATCCTCGACATATGCTACATGATCTTCGACAAAGTATTCGCCTTCGGGAGCTATCTCTATGATCCTCCCCCTTATATCGTGTGGAATCATTATAGCGTGTTTTACAAGAGGGGTCTCCTCGACGTAACCAATCACATCTCCTGGCGCGACCTTATCGCCTGGTTTGAGATCTTTCACCGGTGTAAATAAATACCTCCTGTTTCTAGGAACTGCCTCTAGCTTCACACCCCTTGTTACGAAAATGCTTTTTGTGATGTCTACTATTCTCTTAAGAGGTCTCTGTATACCATCGAAGATCTGTCCTATAAGGCCTGGACCAAGTTCAACGGATAGAGGAGATCCTGTTCCATATACAGGCTCGCCAGGTCTTAAGCCTGATGTGGATTCGTATACCTGGATATATGATCTATCTCCATCTATTCTAACAATCTCGCCAATAAGCCTTTGCTCTCCAACCTCTGCAACCTCATACATCTGGGGCTTTGGGATGCCTTCAGCCACTACTAAGCTTCCGCTGATCCTTACGATTCTCCCTTTTCTTTCCTCCATAGGCTCACCCAAACAATATTTTTGATATTCTGACTTTAAGTTCGTATAGGTTTGTCTCTATTACATGTTCTAGTGTATAGTTATATCTAATCGATCTATCTCCTGAAAAAGCTATGAAGCCTCCATCGATTTTCGCTTCACCGGATATAGATCTAATTTTATCGCCTGCCCCTATCTCTTCTATAATTTCCTTAACTAGGTTTAGAGATGCGTTGTTTGTCTCTATATGTACCTCGCCCTCTAATGCTAGGACAGCTTCCAATGATCTCCTTAAAAACTTCTTATATAGCTCTTTGTTTTCTAAGAGCTCTTTGATAAATCTATTTTTGGCATCTTCAACAACCTTGTTGATCCACATCTCACGTCTCTGCTCGGCTATTTTCTTCAACTCAACCTCTATCTTAGATCTTGAGCTCTCAACCGTGCCCTGATATTTTTTTATGCCCTCATCTATCCTGGATCTTAGCTCGGAGACCTTTTTATTAACAAGATCTTCTAGATCCCTTTTAATGCTGTTTCTCAACTCTCCAAACATCTTTTCAAGCTTCTCTAGGATCTCAGAACTTACCTCCTCAACGATCTTTTGTGGATCGCCGTAGATCCTATATGTCTCTACCATACCTCACCCAACCCCTAGAGCTTTTTTCAGAAGAGCTGCTGCATCTATGGGCTTTACATCGCTCCACATGCTCGGTATAACTGTTATCACTGGTGCTCCTGGAGACATAGAGATACTATCTATAACATCTTGCACCATATCAGCCACATCTTTTGTCACTATTATCAGGGCTATATCCCCCGACTTTGATAGGGTTTTTAGCTGTTTTTCAGCGTCGTCAGCATTTTCGACGACAAAGCCCTCCACTCCTAACATGCCGAAGGCGTTTACAGCATATCTGTCTCCGAGAATCACTATTTTGCCTTTCCTCATAAGCTCCCCAGAGTAATCTCATCTCTAAATAAATAAGCTTGATTTATACAGAATATATAGGGTTTTAAGAGGTGTTGTAGGTGCTCCTGCCAGAGAAGATGGTCAGGATCTCTTTGTTGGTTTCAAAAAGGGATCTTGACATAGCTGTTTACTCGCTTATGGAGACAGGGTCGTTCCAGCCTGTATCGAAATTGGGAGAGGGAATGGCGTCTGAAAGAGCGAGACTGATGCTGCCAGCTATAGGTGAGGGTATATCGAGATTGGAACAATATATGGGGTTAATAGGTGTTAGAATAGGCCAGCTCAGACCTCAACAAGATGCGGTTTTAGAGGGGAGTGGGTGGTTTGAGATATCATCAAAGCTTCTCCAATCTCTCAAAGAGATCGATGATAGGTTTGAGGATCTATATCGAAGGGCTAGAGACATACAGGAGAGGATCAGCAGTCTCGAGCCTATAGCCCAGGTGATGAATGTTTTAAGGGATATAGAGATCAACATTGAAGATATTGTAAATGGCAAGGTGTTAAAGGCATATATCTTCATATCCCAGAATGAAAGGATAGACAGGATCTTAAGTGCTATAGAGAAGAGGGTGGGCCCGCTAATAGCAATATCAAGGCCCCTTGATGAGGGTAATAGTGTGCTCTTAATAGTAGCTAAAAGGAGAGATGAGGAAATCAGAGAGATAGCTAGGCAGGAGAAGGCTAGAGAGATAGAGATTCCAAAGGGCTACCCGCTAAATCCGAAGACACTTTCGGAGCAGCTGAATAGAGAGCTCGAGGAATCTAGGTCTGAGCTAAACAGAGTCAGAGAGAATGCATCAAAGATCTATGGAGAGATATCAGGCAAGTTCCTAGAAACATATGCAGGGCTCATCACAGCTAGGGAGGCCCTCTATCTACTAGCAAGGTCTAGGGATAAGGGTAGATATGCCCTTATAGAGGGTTATATTCCGAAGAGCACTATAGAGAGGTCTCTGGAGATAATTAGAAATAGGCTTGGCGACAGAGCCATTGTTGAGGTTAAGGAGATAGGCAGGCTTGAGAAGAGCTTGGATGAGGAGCCTCCTTCAAAGTATTCCGTGCCGAGGAGACTCCAGACATTTAAAATGATCTCAGAGTTATATGGTCCCCCAAGTTATAGGGAGGTGGTTCCAATCTATATAACAGCTATAACATTCCCCCTCATATTCGGTCTCATGTTTCCAGATCTAGGGCACGGGTTGGTCCTTCTAATAGCTGGGATCATATTCTATAGCATACTCGGTAGGGAAAACAGATCTTATAGGGAGTTAGGAGAGCTTGTGATATACGTTTCACTAGCCGCCATGATAGCTGGGATCCTATCTGGCGAATTCTTCGGCCCAGCAACTCCTGTTTCTAAGTATATCGAGGAGCATCTATATGGTGGAACAACACCCCCCCTAGCAGTACCAATAGGTAAAGAGGAGGGAGGAGCTGTTGGCGAAGCACTAATGCTCCTCATATTCATATCTCTAAGAATTGGTGGGGCTACATTGGTGCTTTCAACATTGCTAGGGATGGTTAATTCGCTGCTAGAGAGGGATTTTGAAAAGATGATGGCAAGGGATATCCCGAGACTCCTTCTTTTCTCGTCTGTCGCAGCTCCTGTATTTAGATACCAGAGTATAGAGTTGGCTGGCCAGACCTATGGATATCTAGCTTTTATAACACCATCGCCAGGAGGATTGGAACCCGATGTTATCAAGGGGCTTTTATACCTAGGACTCGCATGGATCTTTCTTGGTGAGGTGGCCGTTGAATCTCTTAAGCACGGGGTGGTACATGGGATCAAGAAACTTGCAGACGGATTCATGGAGTTCTTCGACACAGTAATAATATTAATAGGTAACACAATAAGCTATCTCAGGATCATGGGGATAGCGCTAGCACACATAGCAATAATAATCGCTTTTTACCAGCCTGTAAAGAGTATGATAGACGCTGGGGGTATCATATCCCTACCAGCCTGGATCCTCTATGCTGTGGGCAATTTACTAGATATAGGGTTAGAGTCTATAGTGGCATTCGCACATACACTCAGGCTACATCTCTACGAAATGTTTGGGAAATTCTACATAGGAGTGGGAAGACCTTATGAACCTCTTAGGCCGCCGATGATAAGAGTGGAGATAAGGAGATAGGGGGCGGCGCGGATCCAAAGCCCCGCATCCTTGACCGCTAGACGACCCGGCTCCAATATAAAAATAATAAGAAGAACCTTAAAACTTTGGAGCTGACCTCCTCCCCGCCCTGAATGGCGGGGCTTTCAGTTGTAAGGGATCTTCTCTATAGCTAATAACCCTTATCTCTATGAATATTCACCAACTTTATATAATGCTTTAGAGCAAAATAGAGATCCACTCTCGAGCTAATTGTGTGGAAACCTAGACAATGTATATAGAATTTATCCATAGATGTTAAAATTGATAAAAGCTATTTTCAGGAGAAGCATTAGATAATGTTAGTGTTCTTTGTCTCAAGGCATGTCTCTACATTGCTTGTTTATATACAGAAATAAATTATATAAATAATATTATTCTAATAAAAATATTATATATCTGGGCCGTTAAAATATATAGGCTACCTTGACTTGTGTATCTATGAGACGTAATAGTAGTGAGGTATAGTAGAATGCCTGCAGATCCCAGATTTATAGTTGATACAATGCTGGGTAACCTAGCCAGATGGCTCAGGATCCTGGGCTACGATACAATATATAGCCCTACTATGGAAGATTGGGCTATATTAAGAATAGCTGAAAGAGATGGAAGGGTGATTGTGACTAGAGATGTTGGGCTATACAGGAGGGCGATTAAGAGAGGTTTAGAGGCTATGTTAATAGACTCGATAAGGGTAGATGAGATGCTAAGAGCACTTGCCAAGAGATATGGTCTGAGAACCAGTTTTGATGAAAATGATACGAGGTGCCCCAAATGCAACAACGTACTTAGAAAAACCACATCGCTGATCGAGGTTAGTAGCAAAGTTGACAAAGAAGTCGCGCTTTCCTATAAGGTATTTTGGATATGCAGCTCATGTGGGAAAATATATTGGAAGGGCAGGCACTGGAAAACTATAGAAGAGATATTATCAAGTATCTAGCCTCCTGCACTTAAAAGCTTTCTGTTACTAGGAGTAGTTTGGCTCAACAGTTATTAGCCGTGATAGGGAGTATAAGTAGATGTAATTACAGCTTATAGATAATGTTAATGTGAGACCCTGCTTTTCCTTAGACGCTATTAGGAGTCGGGTTTTTCATTGCGGTTCATGTTGTTTTGTTTCGCCGCTTACCCTCATACCCCTGTCTGGCTTCCCACGCCTAGGCTTGGGGGCTGGGCTCCTGACCACGATATGGGGGGCTCATCGGCTGACTCCCCCTCATATTGCTCATAGAGTTCATAGTGTCAGCCTCAAGCACATCATAGCAGGAAAGCATATAAACACCAAGCAATAGGAACAAACATCAAATAATACGAAAATATAAAGAGCGAAGCAGTTTCATGAAGGCCTATAAGTGTTGGCTTCTTATACCTAATGTTCTCGAGAAAGCTATGAAGAAAATGTAGATCAGAGATATTTCTTGAATAGGTGGAGACTAAAGATATTGTTAGGCAGTTAAAAGGCCTTAGCCAAGATCTGTGAAGATGAGATTAAGAGACTTAATATTAAAAGATACAAGTTCATATTTATTTTTATTTCTTTGTTACTTGTACAGTAGGTGTTTTACCAACTTCTGTAAATGGAATGTAAGCACCTCCTGCCCATGTATGACCACATTTCGGACATCTCCATATCCCAACAGCTATTCTCTCTAGAATCGATTTCTTCTTACATCTCGGGCATTCATATTCCTGGTATCTTTTTTCCATAACCTCTTTCCATCTCTTCCTAAGGCTAGAGCCATATCTAGCGCCAAACCTCCCAGCTATTCCAACGACCTTCTTTCTAGGCATTTGGGACCAATGTTCATATAGTTACAATACTTATAGGTTTATCTCTAATCTTTTCTCACTTGAGATATCCTCACTTTCTATAGCATCTCATCTACCTTTGGCATCTCCTAATCATCACACTCATTATATTTGAAATAATTCTGTCTTATAATGGTTAACCTAGGTTTTATATGCCAGTAATATGGTTGTAGTTATGATAAATTTGTTCTTATAGATCGAAGGGCATGTCCTAGCCATTAGATACTTTGAACTCTAAATCTTTATATATAGCTGTGGACTGAATATGAATAGGAAGTGTGTTGAAGGTAGGTATCGCATATAGTATTAGGGATCCTGCTGGAAGGGGTATAGCGAGGAGAATTGTTGAGAGGCGGGGGCTTATATGTGAGAGATCCATTGATCCCAGAGCAGGCGATATATGTGTGGATCAGTATGTAAAACTGGCGGGTTTTATAGATGATGTCATATATCTAGAATACCTCGATGAGTTCTTCTATCAATACGATGCTGTGATCGTGTTATCAAGGCATAAGGCCTCTTCTGGGATACCAAGTTTGACTGTGCACTATACAGGTAATCCTGGCGCTGAAGCTCTGTACGGAGGTAAACCTAGGAAGCTTGCTATGAGCATGCCGAGTTTAGGCTCATCCCTACTCTATGCCATATATAGAGAAGTTAGATCTTCCGAACTTGGGTCTCTCTTTAGCGTTACATATGAAGCAACGCACCATGGTCCTACGGAGAACAAGCTCCCCGTAGTATTTGTCGAGATAGGATCTTCTGAGAGGGAGTGGATCCTCGGTGAGTCCCATGGGGCATGGGCTAAGGCTATAGATGAGGTGATAGCAAACAGAATAGAATGCTCATCAATAGGAGTTGGGATTGGGGGTAATCACTATCCTAGCAAGTTTACAGAGCTAACACTAGAGAGGAGGATCTGCATTGGTCACATGATACCCAGATATATATTAAAGGAGTTGAGCTACGAAGAAACAATCGATATAGTTAGACAGGCTCTCAGAGTCTCCAGTGAAAAGATCGAAGCTGTATATGTTGAGGAAAAGGCAGCCCAAGCAAACAAGCTAAAGGCTATAGAGAAGATAGCATCTGAGCTCTCTCTTAGAATAGAGTATCTGTGATGCTCCTGGATGGAGGCTATGATAAAGATACACTTTCTAGGAACAGGTGCGGGCGCTCCAACCGCTAGCAGATGGGCATCATCACTACTGATCAGCATTGGCTCATCCAACTATCTCTTTGACTGTGGAGAAGGATGTCAGCTAAGGCTCTCAAGCCTCGGGATATCCCCGCTTAAAATTACATCGATATTCATTACACACGGGCATGGAGACCATGTGCTAGGGGTTCCACCGCTGGTTGAGAGTATGTCCCATCATGGGAGGAAATCCCCGCTATATATAGTGGCTCCCAACATTATTGCAAACATGATAGAAGAAGTAATTAGAACTACAAGTAGAGGTGTTGGATTCGAGATACTTTATAAAAGCCCCGAAGAGGGATATGGGGACAGCAATATAGACGTGAAGGCCTTTAGAACCTGTCACTCTAGCGAGAGCTGGGGTTATAGGGTTGAGATAAAGAAGAGAAAGCTTGTCATATGCTACTCGGGCGACACAGGCCCTTGCAAGACTATTGCCGAGGAGTGCTATGGAGCATATATACTGATCCACGAAGCTACATTCACTCTAGAGAATGCTGCTGATGCGAAGGAATCGATGCACTCGACAGCGTATGACGCAGCTAAATTAGCACAGGCTGTTAATGTAAAATATTTATATTTAACCCATATAAGCTCGAGATATAAGGATCAATGGACCATTCTTAAGGAGGCACGATCAGTCTTTAGCAATGTTAGAGTAGCTGAAGATCTGATGGTTACATATATAATATAAAAATATATCTTATATCAAACTTGACATTATTGACATTAATAGTTAAAGTCAATATTGATAACTATGCTTATATATCCCTTAAAGCTATATGATAAGGTGATATTAGATGGAGGCCTTTGAGAAAGTTAGGATTACTGTTAAAGTGAATGGCAGGCTATATACCCACGAGGTGGAGCCCAGACTTCTGCTAGTTCACTATATCAGAGACTATCTAGGTCTCACGGGAACCCATATAGGGTGTGATACTTCTAATTGCGGGGCATGTACTGTTATATTAAATGGAAGGGCTGTTAAATCATGCACACTATATGCCTTTATGGCTGATGGTAGTGAAATCCTGACTATAGAGGGGCTTGAAAGAGATGGTAAGCTTCACCCGATTCAAGAGGCTTTCTGGGAGAACCATGCTCTTCAATGTGGATTCTGTACACCTGGTATGATAATGACTCTCTATGACTTCCTCCAGAGAAATCCAAAGCCTAATGAGGATGAGGTTAGAAGGGCTATTGAGGGTAATCTATGTAGATGCACTGGGTATCAGAATATTATTAAAGCAGCTCTCTGGGCTGCTGAGAGAATGCGCGGTGGTGGGGGTAGGTGAGTATAATACATAAAGCTAGGCCTACGCAGCACCTAGGTAAACCTGTGAAAAGGAAGGAGGATCCGAAGCTAGTTACCGGGAGAGGTCTCTATGTTGACGATATAAAACTTCCTGGCATGCTATATGCGGCATTTCTTAGATCCCCTTATGCCCATGCTAAGATCAAGAGTATAGATGTTTCCAAGGCGCTGAGAATCCCTGGGGTGGTTGCAGTATATACAGGCAAGGATTTCAGGGGCAAGATAGGACCGATACCGACTGGGTGGCAATTAACAGGGGCAGATCTCAAGGTCCCAGAATGGCCTGCCGTGGCTTATGACAAGGTCAGATTTATCGGTGAAATAGTTGCTGTGGTCGTTGCAAGTGATCCGTATAGGGCTAGAGATGCTCTAGAAGCTATAGAGGTTGACTATGAACCTCTACAGGCTGTTGTGAATGTAGAAGACGCTATAAAGCCGGGGGCTCCACAGCTACATGAGGGCGTGCCTAACAATATAGCTTTTAAATGGAGACTCAAGGGTGGGGAGGATTTTGAGGAGATAAGTAAGAAAGCTGATAAGGTGATCAAACAGAGGATGGTTAACCAGAGGCTAATACCATCTGCTATGGAGCCTAGGGGAGCAGTAGCTGAGTATAATAGATATACAGGAGAGCTAACCCTTTGGGTTACCTCGCAAAATCCCCATGTTCACAGGCTTCTCCTTTCAGGTGTTCTAGGGATACCAGAGAATAAGTTAAGGGTGATAGCACCAGATGTTGGCGGTGGATTTGGGAGCAAGATCCCGGTGTATCCATTGGAAGCGATTGTAGCTAGGCTAGCAATGGATCTCGGAAAGCCCATTAAATATGTGGAGACTAGGAGGGAGAACTTCCTAGGAACAATACATGGTAGGGATCATGTGGAATATGTGGAAGCAGCTATTAAAAACGATGGCACAGTTCTCGGGCTGAGGGTTAGAACACTAGCCAATATGGGGGCATATCTAAGCACAGCAGCTCCAGGCGTCCCAACAATACTCTTTGGAACCATGCTCTCGGGTCCATATAAAATTAGATCTGTTGATGTAGAGGTCACCGGGGTGTTTACAAATACCATACCGGTTGATGCATATAGAGGTGCTGGAAGACCTGAGGCAACGTATATACTTGAGAGAATCATGGATCTCGTTGCTAGAGAACTTAACATGGACCCAGCAGATGTTAGGAGGAAAAACCTAATCCCAGAAGCACCTTATACAGTAGTTACAGGTCTTACATATGATAGTGGAAAGTATCTAGAGGTATTCGAGAGAGCTCTTAAGATAGCTGATTATGAAGGGTGGAGAAAGAGGCAGAGCGAAGCGAGGAAGGAGGGTAGATTGATAGGGGTTGGGATCGCTAGCTATATAGAGGTATGTGGGCTAGCTCCCTCAAGAATAGCTAGGGCAACAGGCTTTGGTCTAGGTCTATGGGAGAGCGCTATAGTTAGAGTGCATCCAAGTGGTAAGGTCACAGTATATACTGGTACAAGCCCCCACGGGCAGGGAGAGGATATAGCATTCGCACAGATTGTGGCAGAAGAGCTAGGAGTCTCTTTAGAGGATGTTGAGGTGATCCACGGCGATACCGCTCTTGTACAATTCGGTATGGGAACCTATGGGAGTAGAACAACACCCGTTGGTGGTGGGGCAATAGCCCTCGCAGCCAGAAGGGTTAGGGAGAAGGCTAGAAAGATAGCTGCCGCTCTGCTAGAAGCTAGGGAGGAGGATGTGGTCTTTGAGGCAGGCAGATTCTATGTAAAAGGGGTTCCAGAGAAGGCTGTGACTATTCAGCAGGTAGCCCTGGCATCATATACTGCTGAGAAGCTTCCGCCAGGCGTTGAACCAGGGTTGGAGGCTACTGTTTTCTATGATCCTGAGAATTTTACATTCCCATATGGAACACATGTATGCGTCGTTGAGATCGATAGGGAAACAGGTGGTGTGAAGATCCTCAGATATGTTGCTGTTGACGATGCAGGGATCATAGTTAACCCGATGCTTGCAGAGGGACAGGTTATAGGAGGCGCTCTTCAGGGGATTGCCCAGGCTCTATATGAAGAAGCTATATATGATAGCTCTGGCAATCTCTTGACAGCCGGCTTTAGTGACTATATGATACCAACTGCTAGGGAGGCCCCCAAGATAGAGTCTTACTTCTATGAAACACCATCGCCCCACAACCCATTAGGTGTAAAAGGGATTGGCGAGACAAGCACTATTGCCTCAACACCTGCCGTAGTTAATGCTGTTCTAGATGCTCTAGCACACCTAGGTGTAAGACATATAGACATGCCATTGCTTCCAAGCAAAATATATAAGGTGTTGAAGGAAAAGGAGGTGGGGTAATTATGTATCCACCTAGGTTCTCACTAATAGTTCCCTCAACAGTTGAAGAAGCTCTAGATGCTCTAAGCAGATATGGTGAGGAAGCTAAGGTTCTAGCGGGTGGGCACAGCCTTATACCGCTTATGAAGCTCAGACTTGCATCGCCTAAATACCTAATCTATATAGGGAAGATCCAAGGGCTATCCTATATCAGAGAAGAGGCAGGGAAGATCCGTATTGGGTGTATGACCACCCATGCAATGATAGAGTCCTCAGATCTCCTTAGAAAGAAGAATCTGCTGCTCTCAGAGACAGCCTCTAAGATAGGAGATCTTCAGGTGAGGAATATGGGTACCATAGGGGGAAGCCTAGCCCACGCAGATCCTGCTGCAGACTATCCGGCAGCAATCACAGCTCTAGAGGGTGAGATCGTGGCGAGGAGTGTAAAGGGTGAGAGGGTGATCAAGGCCCAGGAATTCTTTAAAGGACCTTTCAGCACCGCGCTCAGAAGCGATGAGCTATTGGTAGAGGTACGGGTTCCATCTATGGAAGGGTACTTCGGCACTGCATACGAGAAGCTGGTGTTTAGAGCAACTGATTTCGCCATAGTTGGTGTCGCGGCCGTATTGGAACTAGATAGAGGAGGCGCTATACAGAGGGCCAGGGTAGCATTAACCGGTGTTGGAAGCACACCTGTGAGGGCCAAGTCTGTTGAGGAGGAGCTTATTGGTAAGCAAGCAAGCAAGGATCTCATTGTAAAGGTCTCTACGAGGGCCTCTGAGGGGCTCAATCCGCCAAGTGATATAAGAGCCTCTTCTGAATATAGAAAGGCTATGGCAGCTGTAATGACCAAGAGGGCCCTCCTAAGGGCTCTTGAAAGGGCTCAGGAAAAAATAGCTTCTAATGGATAGCTTATATATAGTTTAACATATTTTTCATCTAGGAATGATGAACGTGGCAATAGATCTGAATAGCCTTTCTGTCGAGGAAATACTAAGACTTCTTGAGAGTGTTGGCTACATAGCTGATAGGAGGATTGCAACAGCTGTTTATCTAGCAATAAGGCTTGAGAAACCCCTGTTAATAGAAGGAGAGCCTGGGTGTGGGAAGACAGAACTCGCAAAGGCTTTAGCTGAAGCTCTGAGGACGGAGCTTATAAGGCTTCAATGTTATGAGGGGCTTGATGCATCAAAAGCTCTATATGAATGGGACTATCCGCGGCAGCTTATAGCGATAAGGCTTCTTGAGAGGTCCTCATCTCCTGAGGAGATCGAGAAGGAGATATATAGCGAGAAATATCTGCTCAAAAGACCCCTTCTAAAGGCTGTTATGGGCAACTCCCCAAAGCCCCCAGTTCTTCTCATAGACGAGGTCGACAGAGCTGACGAGGAATTCGAAGCATTACTGCTGGAATTCCTCTCTGAGTTCCAGATCACAATTCCAGAGATAGGGAGTATAAGGGCCTCTAAGAAGCCCATAGTGATCCTCACATCCAATAGAACCAGAGAGGTTGGGGATGGCCTTAGGAGAAGATGTCTTTACCTATATCTATCCTACCCCGAAAGGGATAGGGAGCTAGAGATAGTTAGGAGAAAAGTCCCCAATATCTCTGAGAAGCTAGCTAATCACGTAGTTGATGCGATAAGGGTTATCAGATCTATAGATGGTATAGCCAAGAAGCCAGGTATCTCTGAGACAATCGAGTGGGCAAAAGCTCTTAAGGAGCTGGGCTATGAAGAGCTAACAGAAGAAGCTATAAAGAATACAATATATGTTGTTCTAAAGCTACCGGAAGACATTGAAAGAGTGGATCCAAGCTATATAATCTCTAAGATCGGGGGGCAATCTGTTGAGAGAAGCAACGCTGGAAAACCTAATTGACTTCATAAGAATTTTAAGAGAGAACGGATTTAGAGTAGGTATCTCAGAGGATATAGATGCATATAACGCGATAAACGAGCTTGGAATCTTCGGTGATATTCGCAGTACATATTATAGGGTAAGGGACTTTAGAGAGGCCCTTAGAATAACCTTGGTTAAAGATCCAAACCTCTACGAGCTTTTCGATAAGCTCTTCAATATGTACTGGTTAACGGATCTTGATATGAGACATCGGATCGAGAATAAGGTCGAGGTGAAAGTCGTAATAGAAGGTGAAACACCTGATCCTATAAAGAAGTTTCTCTCAATATATAGCCCGCTAGAAATAAGGGGTAGGAGCCCTAGAGATATAATGATTGATCCCGGTGTAAGAAATACAGTTAGAAGAATCCTTAGAATGATAGGGAAGAAGATTCCCACAAGACCTGGTGTTAGAAGAGCTATATCTTCAAAGGGGGAAATCAACTTTCCCCTAAGCTATAGAGAGGCGATCTCAACACTCGGAGATATTGTGAAGCTAAAGAGGGCTAAGAAAAAAATAAGTAGGGCTCATTTTGTGTTTTTAATAGATATAAGCGGATCTATGGAGGATGCATGGGTTAGTATAGCAAAGTTTTTAAAAGCCCTTAAAGGTCTTCCTACAAGCAGCTATGAGGTATTTCTCTTTAGCACCGATCTTATAAGGGCTACGGAAGCTGTGCAGATGGGGGAGAGAGCGGTGAGGGATCTTCTGGTGAGAAGCGGTATATGGGGTAGCGGCACTAGGATAGGAGAATCTCTGTATAAATTGATAGGCTTTTACAGGGGTTTTCTGAGAAGTAAGAGTATAGTGTTGATCATAAGTGATGGCTGGGATCTAGGAGACTTAAAGCTTCTAGAGAAGAGTTTAGCCGAGTTAAAGAGAATAGTTAATAAAATATTATGGCTTTCACCACATGCAGGTAAAAAGGGTTTTGTCCCAGAGACTTTGTGTCTAAAAATTGCATCACGATATGTTGATGCTATATTACCAACCGAGCTTCTATATGATATAATAACTCTCAGGAGATATCTGAAGAAACTATCCACTCTATTATAGCTAGACAGCACCTATTATTTATTAACTTTTGTTACCCTATTAATATTAGGTGTTATTGGGTGGAAACATCCATTAGAAAGGTTATAAGAATAGGGGAAAAGAGCTATGGCCTTACACTACCGAAAGAGTGGCTAGATAGGCTAGGGATAAAAATAGGATCTTCGGTTGAAACTGTTATAGCAGGGGATCATATAACAATAAGGCCAGTTGCAGGCGAGATCCTTGGTAGGTCTATCTATCTTGAGGAGGGTGATGAAAATATGCTTTCGAAGCTTATTATAGCCTCCTACATAGAGGGGAAGGATCTAATAGTGATGAAGGGGGATAAGAATGTCATTAGGAAAGCCTTTAATATAGTTAAAGGTAAGCTGCCGGGAATGATCTTCGTAGAAAAAGGTGATTCACCAGAAATCAGGATTACAGCTGATGAGAGAACAATAAATATACAGGAGGTGATAAAGACTATGAAAAGCACTGCACAGGTGATGTTTGAGCTGATGGCAAAATATCTCGAAGACAATGATCAAGAGCATTTAAAGGAGATCCTCGTTTTAGATGATGAGCTAGACTCATTGCACTTCATAGGGCTCAGAAGCATAAAGAGAATGTCAGCCAAAATGCCAGAAGAAGCCATAGACCTCGCCATAGCTTTAAAAGCCCTAGAACATATAGGGGATGCCCTTGACAGGGCTTCTACATATCTTCTGAGAGCCAAGCTCTCCGGGAGATGCAGTGAAACACTCAAAGAAGCGTTAAGAATAGCTTATAGATATTTCCAAATCTCCTTCGACGCTCTTATATCGAATAATTATAGACTGTCTCTAGAAGCCCTCAACGAAAGACAGAGCAATATAGATGCTGTGCTAGATCTATCTAAGAAGAGCACTTGTTTCGAGGAGCTATCAGCTGTTATACACGAGATATTAGTCATAATAGCGTCATCAGCTGAGGCTTCAGAGATCTCGATCAGCAGATATATCAGGGGAAGGGTCAGGAGCTATTAATCTCTTCAGTTCCCTAGCTTTCTCTTTAGATAAACTTTAGATAAAAATAATTCATCTGCTGATTATCTTATCCAGCTCTATTGTTATTTAAATGATATAGCTCAGCGCGCTTTGGATTGAGAGAAAGATCGAACTAACATTATCTACTACTCTAAAGTTTAAGTTGTGAAAAGATCCCACTGCAAAGTATGCAAAAGTACTCAGAGCAGCCTATTTTTCTCAATTACATTCAATGCAGAGATTCTAGATCCTATTATTTCTATCACTTCTCTTCTAAGCTCTGGATCCTTTTCGAAAACTCCCCTTGTAGCTCTTGTAACCATTTTTAGAGGTTCTCTAACCCCTCTATGTAGAGCGCAGAGGTGGAGGGCTTCTATTATTACCATGACTCCTTTAGCATCTAGATAGCTTGCTATGAAATCAGCTATCTGATTGGTAAGTCTTTCTTGCACCTGTAGTCTTCTTGAGAAAGCATCGACAATCCTGGCAAATTTTGAGAACCCAAGGACTTTGTTTCCAGGAATATATGCTATTGATGCCGTACCTATTATCGGTAATAAGTGGTGCTCGCACATGCTTCTTACAGGAATATCATATACAATTACCACATTATTCCATATTTCGAGGGGCTCCTCTCCATTATCTCCCTCATAGTTAAAAGTTTTTACATATTCCTCTGGACTTACGAAATAGCCTCTGGCTAGTTCGTCAAGCCACATTCTAGCCACCCTTGCTGGGGTATCTTTCAGCCCTTCCCTCTCAGGATCTTCTCCTATTAGCTCGAGGAATCTTCTTATTATTACGGTTAGCTCTTTATATAGCTCCTCCCTATTTACTTGATCACCGTGTGAATCAATGTCCTTCTTAGCCCCCATTTTAGAGTCGCCTTTGAATAGATACCTCATATATTGAGACCGTGTGAATGCTTAAAAGATTTATTGCATAGCATTTCTTGGTTATAAGCCATGCCTCTATATCAAGGGAACGATCTTAGGAAGATCACTGGAGGAAAGAAGAGGAGAAATAGAAAGCCAAGGAAGAGAGAGATAGGCAGCTTTCCAACAAACACAACCCTCAGCAGCGAAGAAGAGAGGGTAATGGCGAGGGTCTATGGCGGCAACAGAAAGATAAGGGTTAAAAAGGCTCTGTATGTAAATATTCAAAATCCTGACGGCACTAGTAAGAAGGTAAAGATATTGAGAATCCTCGAGACGCCAATGAACCCAGATTATGTTAGGAGAGGCATTATAGTTAAGGGAGCTATAATAGAGACCGAAGCGGGGAGAGCGATTGTGACGTCAAGGCCAGGTCAAGATGGGGTTATAAATGCTGTGTTGATTAAGCAATAGCCTATTGGTGAAAATGGCTAGGAAGATCGTTATATGGCTATCATATCTAGACCCCACACTCCCTAGGAGACTTGGAAGGAGGATCCCTAAAAATCTTCTCCTAAACAGGGTTACAATTGAGGATGTGTTGAAAGCATGCCAAAAACTTGGACTTGAGTGTGAGGTTCTAGAGGACAAGCTATATCCGAGAACATGGTATCTAGGCCATAAGGGGATTTCCGTAACATATGATGGGCCTAAGTCAGAGCTTCTAAAGAAACTGGCCAAGGCATTATCTAATTAAGTTTTTCATAGCATATGAATCCTAATCTTTAGGGTTAAAAACTATCGGCTTTCTAGAAATGTCTTCCATCTAGATTATCTATTGGCTAGCTATTCATCGAATATAATCTGCCACTAAAGACCTGTTGTACTATTAATGTTGTACTATTAATGAGTACATTAATAGAGAGCATTACGGATTTTACGAATCTTTCTTCTAAGCTCGCTCGATATGTCATCAATTTCCTTGCTATTAATATCGACCGGAAATCCTCTAGAAACCCTCATACCGGATATCGTCGATGCTCTCACAGCTGCATCGAGTATACTATATCCCATGGCTAGGAATCCCACTAATGATGCTGTAAATATATCGCCACATCCTGTGGGATCTCCTCTATCTGTTTCTATATAGGAAGGGACGTAGTACCATCCACTCTGACTTTCTCCTCCCTCTATCTTTATTTTTAATTTTTCATATATATTATTATTTATATAAATATATCCCCCTCGAGATCCAATTGTATACGCTGTCGTTAAAGCTTTCTCTACAATAGGACGAATCTTCTTTAGATCTTCTTCACCCCCTACTGCAATGTCTTGTATATCATCGCTACTTAGGTGAATAGCCGAGACGGTGGGAATTCTATAAATATTTTTTAATATATTATTTAAACTGACGATGACTCTTTGCCTCTCGATCTCTCTCGATAACCCCTGAAGATCTATGGCGATATTTCCTAAACCGGTCATTTTCTCAATATCCTTCACTTCGATCTCTTTATATACTGGTGACACCAGGATCCATGAACCTCTAGCCAGAGATTTCAGATCTAGCTTATCTAACTCTATAGGGCATCCAACACTTAATATATCTGAATATCTTCTTCCACTACTATCGTATTTATGCCTAAAAACATATATAGATCTGCAGGATGGATCTATATTTATTAAGCTAAGATTCAAAAACTTTTTTAAAAATTCTTCAAACCTTCTCAGCTTTTCTGGATCTATAGCTGTAATTAATATGGGCTTTAACCCCATCATAGCCAACGTTATTCCCGCATAATAGGCGGGGCCTCCAACCATATCATATGTTGAACCGCCGATCTCTATTTTATCTATAGTGAAGCTAGAGATCAAAATCACTTTCTCCATTTAGTCACACCACATCTTTCAGAACTATTCAAATATTTACAATTAAAAGCCTTTTCCGGATTATTAACTGTATGCTCTACCAGCTTAATAATTATATTGTGATAATCTTAGATATTTGGGATAGGTAGGTGGAAAGGCAGGACACAGAGGATCTGATCAATAGGCTATATCAAAAGCTATTCTATCTACCTAGAACAACGCTTCTCAGCTCTGCATATATTGTAGAGGGTCTTATAGCGTCATGGCTAAATATAGGATCTCTAAAAGGCTCTCCACTTGTGATATTACCTACCTTTATAGGGTTTGCGCTATATCTAACGCTGATCTATGTGGCTTTTGTAGCTGGTGCTGCCGTTGATAGTATGAAAAAAGCTCTTGGGATAGCTGTCTTTTCTATAGCACCATATATTATTGTAGATCTGGTTGCATCTCATAGAGAAAGGTATTTTCTATCTTTTGCCTCCAGCTCTGGAATGATATTCTTAACACACTATATATTTAAAGGAAGAATGATCAGGTCATTATTAATAGCTATGATATGCAGTATGATCCCTACTTTCTCATCAATACTTGGATACAGATCTCTATCTATATCCCACAATAGCCTGGTTAATTCAGAGGATATTATTATCGTTGCATCGGCATCTACTGCCTCAATAGGATCTTTTGCATTGTTCATAGCAATATTGGAGCTTAGCGGAAGGGCAAGTGGTATGAAGACCTTTGAAGTTGCTAGAGGCTTTCTCAGAGCATGGCTATTCGGAGAGACAGAGATCCTAGAAGGTGTATTTCTCAGAAACTCAGTTAAAAATAGCCTTAAGATCAGAGTTATAAGCATCTATAGAGATAAAGGAAAACCCCTGCACATAATATATCCCAACATTCATTTTGGACCATTCAGGAGGGTTGGTTCCTCAGATGCTGTTCATATATTCGACAGATATATTGAGTCGCTAGGCCATAGATCCCTTGTGCTACATACTATAGGGAGCCATGAGAGGAATATAGTTAAGAGAAGCTATGTTGAGCAGGTTGCCAACGAGCTTTCGAAGAAACTTGTTACGATGGATACCAATATTGGTAGTTTAAGAGGACCTATAAGAATCGGAAGTGGATCGTGGAGAGGCATGGCATTTGGTGGTGATGGCTGCATAGCTCTTCACATATCGAACATAAATGGATCCGACGATCTCCCAGAGTCTATAGAAAAAATATTTTATGGAATTGAGAAGGCTAGCGGTGTTATGATAGCTGCAGCTGACTCACATAATAACTATGGGAAAGAGGAGGTCGATGAGGAGGCGATGGCAGAGATTGCAGTTAACTCTATAAAAAGTATAGTAAGGAAACCAGGATGGGATAATACTATGGTAGGCTATGGAGAGGCATATATGGAGAAGCCTTGTAAAGGTATGTGCATAGGGAGAGTAAAGGCTATCGTATTTAGGAATAGCAATGGAGATGTCGCCATGATCTACCTATATGGAAATAACGTACATAGAACAGCAAGAAAAATCATAATGGAAACAGCTACTAAGATGGGCTTCAAGGATGTTGAGGTGATCACTCCAGATGATCATAGCTGCGCCGCAGAATCCCTTGGCACGGCATATACAGCTATACACCCATGCCAAGGACTTATAAACGCCATAGCCTCTGCTCTGCGTATGGCTCTAGAGGATCTCAAGCCAGCTAGAATAGCATGTAGGGAGTATGTGTGGAACGACGCGCCGTTCATGGGTAGGGTTGTATGGAATTATCTAAAGGCCCTCGAGGTTCTAGGACCTCTAACATCGAAGCTATGGGTTATAACCCTTGTAGCTTCGATAGCTGTTACATCAGCAATCTCCGGTTTATTCTTATTATAGATATTGCTATTTATTTAAGAGCTGTCTGGTTGATTCCTTTCTTGCCTTTCTAAGCTTTTTAAGATGCTGTCTATCAGCATTAATATCTCATCAATAGTAGATCTACAAGTGAGAATCTTATCTGTGCTACATTTGAGGTTGATCATAACTTTTTCATCGGAGTATCTAATATCTAAAGACATGCCCTCCGGCAGATCTATATTATCCGGTTCTAAAGATCTCTTTATTAAAGAAGGATCTACCCCGCGCGTGCTTACCTCACAATATATCTCAACCCTCATTCTCAAACACCTATTACGCTCACAGCTTCTGGCATATCCTCTATATCATCTACGATTAAGAGCCCTGATGGAAATACTTTAAATCCCCTCATATTTTGTGGATCATAGGATCCCTCTATTGGAAATGCATATCCTTCGCTAACCTCGTAAACAGCATATCCTTGGTAGTGAGATAATGATGTGAGTATCTTATGCACAGGCCAGACTATGTTAAGGGATATATCTGGGTATGCTGTAAACATTCTACCTTTTACTGAATATGTTGACACCCTCTTACTCTTATCAAAAACCTCAGATAGATATGTGAGGATCTCTTTTTTAATATATATGCATCTATAGGAAATGGCTGAGATCCCTGGTAGACCTGTAGATATAAATGTAGATGCCTCAGAAGATCCTATATAGAGATGGCCTAGAAGACAGATATACATTTCATAGGGATCTATGAAGGGGTAATCCTCCCTATATATAGGCTTTAATCCCACGGATACTAGCGAGATCCCTACCATATCATTTAAAACCTTAGAGATCTTCTTCAGAGTCTCTTTACCATCTTGAGAGGTTATCTGTGACACTATATCTAGAGATCTTTGAGGATTCCCGCTAACATTTGGAATATATGGGTCTAGCGTTGTTTCCAAAACATAGGCTAGGTTCTCTTCAACCCCATAGCCCATGATCTTTAATCCTTCTTTAATTATAATGGCATCGGATCCAAACATCTCTCCAAGCCCTGCTACGAATTTATCCTCAACTTGTGAGAGAACGCTTTTTGTGAAGGCGCTCATATGGCCAGCTACCACAGCACTTCTAAGCTCTCTAGGCAATTGATATAGATTTGATATTGTCTCTAAAATCTCATGGGATATGGAGGATTGTGTCTGGGCAACGATCCATTCACCGATTCTTGTTAAACCTTCTCTCCTCCTTATTATAGCCACGCCACTGCCTATCCTGGGGGGTCTCGAGCCTATTGCTAGAGAATATTCGCTCGGAGATGCTTGATGCAGCAGAATCGCCGGATATATCCCTGCCTCTATATTGTGTGCGCTGAGCATCCTAATAACCGTAGAGGCAGCTACAATAGAATCTATGTCATGGGATACGTATATCTCGCAATGCCCATTATCTAAAACTCTCTTGAAAAATTCTCGGAGAATATCCTTAGCTGAGATATCTATATTTGCTGCCAAAATAGCTAGCTCCCAACCTGTCCTGCTATTTGCTGTGCAACTAGAAGTTTGGCTCTCTCTCTATCATATTCCCAATCCGGTGGAAGCTTACCAACCCTTTTATAATATTTAACTAGTCTTCTTATTTTGGACTCGATCTCGGTTAATCCTCTCTTAGAATGAAGATCCTTTGGGTGTTCTTCCAAATGCCTAAGCAGATTTACAGCTCTTTTCATTAAGTTAAACAGATCTTCGGGGATCTCTGGTGCAAGGCCTTGTTTCTCAAGGACCTTGGTTAGTTTCACGCCAAGAACAGACTTTACTAGGGGAACGCCATATTGGTCTCTAAGTATCAGCCCTATCATGGATGGTGTATACCCCATTTTGCGCAGCTCGACAATCACAGTTTCTATCTCTTCAGGTCTCATTTTAACCCATTTTGGAGGTCCAGCTCTCACGGGCCTCGTAGAGTGTGACTGCCCCTTATCCCTCTTCCTGTTCAAGTAAACACCAATATCTAGATAATACAAAGCGGATAAAAATTTAAAATAAGGTGTTATAAAGTAGGAGATTATAGAGTTATATTGTAATGCTACTGAGCCTTGGTTTCTGCCTTGCTCTCTACAGAAGATACCGATGGTAGCTCTGGGAAGCTCTCCTTCATTCTCTGTTCTGCAACGATCCTTGCCTCTTCCAGTATCTTCCTTGCCTCTGGCGAGGAATATGTAGCCTCTGTGATGCCCACTCCTAGGCCCTCTCCTGTCTCTGTCACTACCTCTCTCAGGCTCTCCTCAAGCTCTATCATCTCATATGAGAATTCTGGCATTATACCTCTGACAAGGCCTCTCAGCTCTTTAACAACACCTATTACTGGTGCGAGCTGTACAAAGGCCTCGCCCATGAGAACCACTGTTTCGATTCTCATAGAGATCTGCTCCAATGCTATCTGTACTATGGTTAGCTGTTTAACTGCCTTCCTTATCTCCGCTATCTCGTTAGCAAGCATAGTAGCTCTAGTAGTGTCCTTAGATATCAGGGCATCAACCACCCTCTCAAACAGAACTCTATCCCTCTCCTTCATTCTCTCTAACTGGACACCTATCTTGCTTGCTAGATTCTTTATCTTATAGTTTGTCATTAGCAGCTTATATTTAATAGGCTCCTTCTTAGCGAAGGCCTTCCTAAGCTTCTCTCCAACACTCTCTCCGCCCTCCCACCTCTTAGCTATATCAGCTATACCAGCCATCTAGACCTCACACCTCGAATTACATGCTATGGTCTGGTCAGATATTTAAGCTGAGCCCCCCATACATATTAAAGATCTTTAGAGATCAAGAGATCATATGTTGATTGCCAGAATATCTTAGCCTTCAGAGGCCGCCTGAAATCTCTATTACCGCGCCAGTAATGTAGAGGGTCTTTGTATTAATGATAATCTTTATAACTTCTGCGATTTCATCGGGCTCAGCAGGCCTTTTAAGGGGGACTGTAGTTTCGATTGCTTTTAAGAGCTTCTCATTCATTCCATACCTATATACCCATGAGGGGGCTATCGTGATAACTCTTATCCCCATGGGCGCTAGCACCTCTGCTAGCTGTTTAGTTAGATATGTTATTGCCACCTTGGATGTTAGATATGCTGGCGAGGGCCTCAACCCACTATAGATCCTATGGCCTCTAGTCGCAGTTAGACATCCAACGTTGATTATAGTGCCCCCTTCCCCCATATATTTCGAGGCTTCTAGGGATAGCATATAAGGCGCCACAGCATTTATTGTGAACACCTCTAACCATTTCTCAGGCGTTATTCTCCAAGGATCTGTGTCGTCCCACACGCCCGCGCTGTTTATTAGAACGTCTAGACCTCCAAGACATGATGCACTTTTAGCTATAGCATCCTTTGAGATCTCTATATCCTTTAGGTCAGCTGTATATATGCATTTAATCCTATCTCCATTAGACCCTATGGATTTTACAAGTTCTTGAAGCTTAGAAATGCTTCTACCTATAAGGGCAAGCCGATGTCCTTCCTCTAAAAGGGCTCTAGCGACTCTCCTTCCAATCGTTCCCGTAGATCCTATTAATATGATTCTAAGTTCATTCATATCTAGCCCACTATAACTTATATTCTTCCTAAATCTATAAGATACATGGAGATCTTATTCGGAAAGGTGCTCTTAGGTGACAAGGCTAGCTGTTATAGATTATGAGGCCTGCCACCCAGATAAATGCGGTGGCATGCCATGCGTGAGGTTCTGTCCAGTAAATAGAGGAGGAACCATAGCGATCGAGCCTAGCGATGAAAAGAAGGGGAAACCAGTCATATACGAGGCAACATGTATTGCATGCAGTATCTGTGTCAAGAAGTGTCCCTTTGAAGCTATATATATAATAAATCTTCCTGATGAGATGGAGAAGAGGGTTATACATAGATATGGGGAGAACCTCTTTAAATTATATGGAATCCCAACGCCGATACAGGGGAAGATAGTTGGGATCCTTGGAAGAAATGGTACTGGAAAGTCAACAGCCCTAAAGATTCTTTCTGGAGAGATAACACCGAATCTTGGCAACTATAGGGAGCCCCCTAGCTGGGATGAGATTCTGAGAAGGCTTAGAGGATCTGAGGCATATAACTATTTCAGAAGCCTAGTTGATAAGAGGCTAAGAGTTATACATAAAATCCAAAATATAGAAGCCATACCGAGGTATGTTAGGGGGGAGGTTAAACAGATATTATCGAGGATAGATGAGAGAGGGATACTAAAAGATATTATGGACTATCTTAGCATGCACAGTATGATTGGAAAAGATATTGGAGGGCTAAGCGGAGGGGAGCTCCAGAAGCTGGCTATAGCTGCAGCACTACTTAGAGATGGGAATGTATATCTATTTGACGAGCCATCCTCATATCTAGATGTTAGGGAGAGACTTAGACTTTCCCTTGCTATAAGAGATTTAATACCAAAGGGTGCATATGCCCTTGTAGTGGAGCATGATCTGGCTGTGCTTGACTATGTGTCAGACTATGTAGTCATCACCTTTGGAGAGCCTGGGGCATATGGCTACTTCTCAAAACCATATGGAACTGGGGCTGGGATTGGGCATTTCCTCAGGGGCTACTTGCCCTCTGAGAATATGAGGATAAGAGATGCCGAGATCATATTCTCTGATAGATCTAGGAGTGAGACTCAAGCACAGCAGAGACCAGAGGTTCTGCTGGCAGAGTGGAGTAATTTAGTTAAGAAGCTTGGAGATTTCCAGCTAAAGATCCAAGGAGGTAAGATATATAGGGGCGAGGTAATAGGGGTAGTAGGCCCGAATGCTATTGGAAAAACAACATTTGCCAGGCTTCTTGCAGGAGGGCTAGAGCCTGATGAGGGATTTGTGGGGACAAGCGTGCTTAGGATCAGTTATAAGCCCCAATTCCTCTCACCAACGATCTTTGGAGAGGGCTCCCTCACAGTTGAAGAGATTCTGAGAAAAACCTCCCCTGAAGCCCTTAACCAGGACTCATGGATATATAATGACGTGGTTAGAAAGCTAGGGATAGTCAAGCTAATGCCACGAGAAATCTCTGGTCTAAGCGGCGGTGAGCTCCAAAAAGTAGCGATTGCCGTAACACTCTCAAGAGAGGCAGATCTGTATTTGCTGGACGAGCCATCGGCCCATATAGATGTAGAGGATAGAATAACAGTTGCTCGGGCGATTAAACGTGTTGTGGAGAATAAGAGGAGCGCTGCGATAGTTATAGAGCATGATATATCGATTATAGACTTTATAGCAGATAGGCTCTTCGTATTTAAGGGAGAGCCTGGGAAAGAGGGATACGCTGAACATCCTACTAGCATCAGAAAAGGCATGAATAGTCTGCTTTCATATTTAGGCGTAACTTTTAGAAGAGATCCAAGGACTAAGAGACCCAGGATAAATAAGCCTGGCAGCTACCTGGACAGATATCAAAAAAGCATTGGCGAATATTACTATGAGCTGCCCGAAGAAATGATTGAAAATACTAGCTAAAAGTGGTAGACCAAGGCATTATGGATTCTCCTAAAAATAAAAATAATATAATATTAATTATTAACTTTATCTCTTTGGCACTACCTTTCTCTCCTCTTCAGCCCTAACCTTTACTATGCCAAGAAATACTGCACAGCTGACACAATAGCATTTTGTCACAGGATATCTAGCTATCAATGCTCCCTTTTTCTCCAGCTCTTGTGCAAGTTGAGGATCTACTGGTGTATATGTTCTGGTAACACATATAGCCTTATCTTCTGGAACAAGCCTACCACATTGATCACATTGTATTCTTTCAACATATCCTTTAGATCCTTTCCTCCTGCCCCTACTCTCTCTCTTCTTAGGCATGTAAGCCACCTATCACCTTAACTTTCAGACCAGATATACTATAGCGTGGAGGATATATATTATGACACCCTTCTACCGCTTGTCCCTCCGATGGTTGTTGATTGTCGCTGGTATTCTTTTGTTTTGGGTTGCTTTGCTTCTCGATCCACAGAGTTTTGATCCTGTGGTTTCATGGGTGGCTGTTGAGCCCAGCGGCACTGGGCTCCCATCTAGAGCCTCGGTCTTGGATGCTCCAAAGGTCATCGCATCCCGAGATCTCTGCACGCCAAGGTATAGCAGAGATATCACCTCATCATCAAAACAGAGGTGGAAGCCCCTAATGGCCACAGGATCAAAACTCTGTGGATCGAGAAGCAAAGCAACCCAAAACAAAAGAATACCAGCGACAATCAACAACCATCGGAGGGACAAGCGGTAATAGGTAGGGATCCCCC
>JAVVGG010000002.1:0-35455 GCA_032249275.1 Desulfurococcales archaeon | reverse complement strand
CAGGCCCCTCACCAGTATTTGAGGGCGAATACGGATTCTTCAACGTAATCTCGAGACAACCCTTCAACCTAGAGTTCGGTGAAAAGGGTGAGGAGAATATATTGAGGACATCCATCAAGAACTGGCCTGTAGAGTACCACGCAATGTCAGCCGTAGAGGCATGCCTAAAGATAAGACAACTAATCTCCCCAAACGAGATAGAAGAGGTGGAGGTCGAGACATTCACGGTGAGTTATAGAATAATAGCAAAGGATCCTGAGAAATGGGATCCAAAGACAAGAGAGACAGCAGATCACAGCTTACCATATATAGTCGCAAGAGCACTGCTAGACGGCAATATATGGGTTGATAGCTTCGAGGAAAAGAAGATCCTCGGAGAAGATGCCAGAAGGCTCATGAAGAAAATGAAGATCAAAGTCTCCGACGAATTCGACAGGCTATACCCAGAAGCAGTACCCAACAAAGTTAAGGTAAAGCTTAAGGACGGAAGAACCTTAGAGGAAATCGTGATATATCCGAAAGGCCACTATAGAAAACCACTAACAAGAGAAGAGATCTATGAAAAAACATTAAAACTAGCAAGGAGAACACCCTATGAAGACAAGATAAAAGAAATCGCGAAATATATATGGAGCCTAGAGAACCTAGGTGATATAAGAGAGCTATTTATTTTTTAAATTTAACCAAAGACCCTGTAAATCAGTATTGATACATCATTAATATATGACATATATCCATACATGTAGGGCATTTGTATATATGTTCTATAATAACTCTATCGCCCTCTAACTGAGATATTAATTCTGGTATAGGTTCTACATAACCGCATTTCGGACAGTTATGAGGATGTTTTCTTCTTACGCGAATCTCTTTTCTGATCAATTCCGTAGCCTCACGATTAACGATCCCATTGCCGATCACTACTCCATATACACTTTTTACCTGTTCCTCTAAAATATAGCCATTTAAGAGATCCATCAATACCAAGTTTGGATCTCTTTCCAGAGGGTCTCCTAATCCTCCTCCGCCGCTAATCAAAAGGAGTCTTGTTCCAGGTTTTAATCTATGTGCGGTAACCTTTCGAATATTATATAGCTCTTTTCCTGGGAACCTCTTTTAAACATGGTATCTTTTATTATATCATAGATATCTGAGTAGGGCGTTTCAAATATAGAGTTATTGTCTTAGCCTCATGACTGATTCATAATGAGATTTTAAAAATCTCTCTAAAGGGTCCAAAAAAGCGAGATGGATATACCACCTAGGACTATAGCTCCTCTAGAGCTTCTAGAGATCAAAACTTCGAGAGATAGCATGGTCCCTATGATACGTGTATATGAAAAGAGATTCAAAAGAGATCTTGTCGGTAGCTTATTATCAACATCTATTATTGCTCCTATAATTATGTATGTATATAATTAACTTTTTGAGCCTCCTATCGTTAGATAGTGAGACTCCTCATAAGATATTAGGATCTCACCTATTCTATAAATAGCTTTCCTTAGAAGCCTCATCACTAGCACCTGTTGAAGAGGTGTTAACAACTCCGTTGGCTTTTCAATAACAAGGTACAAAGAGTTTTGCTATAGTGACTACAGACTCTCCATATATAGCTTTTAATGTTGATATGGATCTATAATTCTTAAGATATGATCATCTCACCGACCTCCTCCCCTTTCAATCTCCACCCCACCCGCTATTGCGGGAGGGTTTGTGATCCTACTATCATAATGCTTTCAACCTAATATATCTTTAGCTGTTCATTGGTTCACCCCATCTATTCGGGTTTCATCTGTCATTTGAGAGGCTGTGAGGGGGCCAGAACCCCCCAGGAGCTTATCATCCCGGGCTTCAAAAAGATCAAACTCATTGATTCCTCTGGTTCATTGCTGTGGGGAAACCCCCGCCTCCTGGTTTATGGATTGCATATGAGCCCCACTTGGATCTCTATCCCCACACCCTCATTGCGGGGCTCCATAAGAAAATTGCTAACAAACCTTATAAACACTTATGAAACCCAAAACAGCATATCTAGAAGAATAGCTGACTTGCTCTATTCTAGAAAGGCTGTTGAGCTATGCTGCATATGCGGGTACTCGTGGGAGCATAGCTACTTCAAATGCCCATCATGCGGGAACAACCTGAGGGATAGATTCAAGGTGTTGATAGCATATAATATAACATTTCGGAAAAGCCTAGCATGTGGACACATAATCGGGATCATAGAAGAATCACCTTAATATAGACATAGATATAGCCGTTTCTCAGCAGATGGTGGAAATAAAAATTATGAACCACCATCTGCTTCTCAACGGTCTCCCCGAGCCCCCTCACCGCAGTAGCTTAGCCCCTGTCGCCAGAGGCTTCAAAGCCCTACGGGTCTCGGAAACCCGGGGTCACCAATTAAATATATCTCTGAGTTTATAAGCATCAAGAAATCAATGAACATGAGCGCTACAAATAATAATGAAAGCCGAAACAGCCCAATAATAGTGAGCCATATGCTAGGCAAAATAGCATGCCCTTAGGTTAGAGCCCTATTATAAAAGTCCATGGGGTTTTGCTATATATACTGGATTTTGGTGCTAGCATCTTTGGCGGGGAAGGATTGTATAGACCTTGTGAGAAGTTCTGGAGTTATAAGAACAGCACAACGGCTCAGAGCTCTACTACTCATGCTGGGGGTTGCTATTTCTATCTATTAGCTGGGTCTTAGCTAGGCGCTTTATTATATCTATCCTCATATAACCAGCATCTGACAGTTACTCCATTTTCTAGTTTAAACTCTGGCGGTTCTTTAGAGCATTTCTCGAATGCAAATGGGCATCTTGCTCTAAATTTGCATCCCTGCTCTATAAATTCTCTTTCCTCGATTCCTCCCAGCTTGATTCTTAAGAGCCATTTCTCCCTCTTATTTAGATCTGGTTCCGGCACTGATTCTATAAGCATTTGAGTATATGGATGGGATGGTTTTTCCATAACAACCTCTATAGGCCCTTTCTCAATGATCCAACCTCTGTACATTATAGCTATTATATCACTTATATAATATGCTGTTGACAGATCATGCGTTATGTAGAAGAAAGAAACATCCATTCTCTCCTTAGCTTCTTTGAAGATATTAAGTATGTTTACTCTAAGCGATGCATCAAGCATTGATACAGGCTCATCTGCAACTATAAGCCTTGGTTTTGGGATTAATGCCCTTGCTATAGCCACTCTTTGTAGCTGTCCTCCTGAGAGTTCGCTTGGGGTTTTGTTTATCACATCATCTAGATTTAGCCCTACTATTTCGAGCGCCCTCGCTACAATATCTTGTGCTTCCTCCTTATTATGGGCGCCAGCTAGATTTAGTGCTGTATCTAGGAGGTATGAGTAAACCTTCCTCAGCGGGTTAAATGACGCATATGGATTCTGGAATATAGCCTGAACCTCTTTTCTAAACCATCGAATCTCCTCCCTACTTAGTCTATATATATCTCTCCCTCTATATAGAACATAACCCCTTTCAGGTTTGAGCATTCCTAAAATCACCCTAGCTAGAGTTGTCTTTCCAGAACCGCTTTCCCCTG
Source organism: Desulfurococcales archaeon (assembly GCA_032249275.1). Taxonomy (GTDB): domain Archaea; phylum Thermoproteota; class Thermoprotei_A; order Sulfolobales; family AG1; genus AG1. The sequence continues at coordinate 31,883 of JAVVGG010000002.1, read as the reverse complement.
CCACTGTATAGATCACAGGCTTGTTCTCAATATATAGCGAAACACCGTCCAGAGCCTTAAATGTGAAACCAAAGAAAACCCCGTATCTAAATCTCTTCTCAACATCCCTGACATCGACAAGCATTTCATGCTTCATGTGTTCACCTCCTATGCTCTTCACCCCTATATATATGGCATGAAACAAGCCTCCCAGGCTCCACCTCAACAAGCCCAGGCTCCACCTTCTTACATATATCCATTGCAAATGGGCATCTGGGGTGGAATCTACATCCGGGAGGGGGTGATATGAGGTTTGGTGGCATGCCTCTAAGCCCCTCCCTAGGCTTCTTATCCCCAAGTCTTGGCAGCGATTCTAGGAGGGCTTGTGTATATGGATGAAGAGGCTTTCTAAGAATATCAATTGTTCTACCAACCTCAACGATCTTTCCAGCATACATTATAGCCATTCGATCTGTTATCATAGCGTGAAGCCCTATATCGTGTGACACGAGCACTAGAGAGCTTCCGAGTCTTCTAATAGATTCAACAATATTCTGGATAATACCCCTTTGAACAACCACATCAAGCCCTGTGGTAGGCTCATCTGCAAGAACCACTCTGGGTCTCATTATAAGAGCCATGCTTGTCACAACCCTTTGCCTCATACCTCCGCTAAGCTGGTGAGGATAAGCGTTGAGGACTTCTCTAGGAAGCCCTATTTCCTCCATGTAAGAGGCTATAGCCTCTATAGCATCTTTATTGGTAATATAATTTCTATCCTGTGCTTTCAAGATCTCTATAAAGTGATCCTTGATCCTCTTTACCGGGTTTAGAACACTCATGCTATTTTGAGGTATATAGCTTAGAACCCTCCACCAGATCTTTTTTCTCCTCTCATCCTCATCCATTGATGTTATCTCAAGAAGATCACTATCTTTTTTCACATAGATTTTGCCGCTGGTCAATACCAATGGTTTCCTTATAAAGCCATACATTATCTTAACAAGAGTCGATTTTCCGCATCCAGACTCTCCCGCAATACCTATTATCTCATTAGCATATATATCGAGGGTTACTCTACTTACAGCCTCTAAGAAGCCTCTAGATCCGCTGACTACATAGCCTCCTATTATATTTCTAACCATAACTAAAGGCTCCTCTTTAGTGCTCATCTTATCCACCTAAGCTTCGGCTCGATTTTTTCTGCTATAGATATTGATATGAGATATAAAGCTGTGAAAATAATAATAGTTACTATTATAGGAGGTGCTGCCCACCACCATATACCTCTAAAAAGAGCCCCATAACCCAGGATCGACCAGTAGATCATAGTTCCGAGGGTGTCCTCTGATAAAATTGATAGGCCTAATATAGAAAGACCAACCTCTGACCCTATTGCATAGAGAACGGTATTTGTTGCATTTATTAAATGCCACCCTATAAGGTGGGGCATTATCTCTTTAAATACTATCTTCGAGTGTGAAAGACCCGAGAGCATTGCTATAGGTATATATTCTCTCTCGCGTAGACTTACCACTATCGCTCTAACCTGTCTAGCAGGCCATGGCCATGAAGTTATCGATATAAGTATTGAGAGTAGAGGTAAGGTGAGATATTCCTTTAGCAGCATACTTAGTATTATTAGCAAAGGTAGTGAAGGTATTACAACAAAGGAGTCTGTTATAAACATAAGAGTTCTATCGATAAGCCCTCCTCTATAACCAGCTATGATTCCTATGAAAAGGCCTAGATGTGAGGCTATTAACGTGGTTAGGATAGCTATTACAAGTGAGTTCAATATAGCATTTGAAGTGGCCCAAAATACACTTCTCCCATTAGACGTTGTGCCTAGAAATAGATCTACGCTTGATAGAGATGGCGGAAGATCCTTTGGAAAGAAATACCAGCTTTTATAATATATAGGAGAGAATATAGATAGCAAGCCCAAAATCAGAACCGGGACTAGCATCACTATACCAGCTTTGAATTTAACGCTTTCCTTAGTCATGGAAAATACGGGTTTGAGTAGCAGAGACCATCTAATAGCTCCTCTATAAATTCTTACTCCTCTCATAATGCTTATCACCTATGCCTAACTCTAGGATCTATTAGTGGATATATTATATCGAGAATGAGAGTACCTATAGCAACACCATATATAGATAGAGAGACTATCCCTAGTGCTGTTGGGAAATCTCCCGTAGATACTGCTCTAAAGAGAAGTATTCCGAGCCCTGGATATGCGAAGAGGGCCTCTGTAATTACAGCTCCACTAAAGACTGTTCCAAGGGCAAGGCCTAGGGCTGTTATCTGAGGCATCATTATATTCTTCAATATATAATCTCTATATATACGCCTCCATGGTATTCCTCTCAATATTGCGTACTCAACATAATCCTCACCAAGCATCCTTATAGTCAAGGTTCTCGAGCTCAGGAACCACCAACCAAGTGCGCTAACTATAATAATTGATAGGGCTGGAAGAGTCGCATTCCTTATAATACCAATAATCACATCTATCGATATACGCTCAATATAAACAGAAGACCCTGTTAGCGGGAATAATGGTATTAGATATGCGAAGAGAAATATCAACGCGAGGGCAAAGACATAATATGGTAAGGGATGTAGTGTCACAGCAACACCCTGGAGAATCCTCGAGACCCACGAACCCTCCTTAATAGCTGAAAGTATCCCTAGAATATTACCAACAACCCATGATATGATCACTGAGAATAGAAGCAATCCTATAGTCCATGGTAGGGCTCTATGGATAAGCTCCATTACGGGTGTTGGGAAAGCCATTATTGACGGTCCAAAATCGAGGCTGAAAACGCTTCTCAAAAACCTTAGGTACTGATCTATTGGAGAGCCTGTAAGACCGAAAAGCTCATAGAGCTGTCTTCTAAGGATAATAAGAGCCTGTGGATCATAGACCTGGCCTTGAGCCGTTATTTGTGCAATGGCGTTTTCAACAGCATTAACAGGCATAAGCCTGAGAAGTAAATAAGTTATTGAAAAAGCTGTGAATATCGTTAGGAAAAAATAAAAAACCCTTATCACTATGTATCTTAAAAAGCTGGTCATATAGTATATCCCTTATCACTAGCTTCTCCTGAGGAATCTAAACAGGGTATAGCCTATTCCAATTCCAACTATTAGAAGAGCAACTCCTATCAAGACAGTTGTTGTTACATCTAATTCTCTCACCTGTGCTGTTGTAACCACCGTAACTGGAGTAGGTGTAGGAGTCACAATAGTTCTTATGGCAGTTACTGTCACCGTCGAGACAGGCTGCATTGGTGTAGTAGGTGATGGTGTAGGTGTTGATGGTCTTGGTATTTCTTGAGGGAGTACTGGCGGCTTTCCTGGCATAGTTGCCTCCTTTGTTGGTACATTGCCCGCTGGTTTCAGCTGTAGTATTATGAACAGCATCTGTGCCCACCAATAAACAGGATCCATGTAGTAGTTATCAGGATAAGATGGCCAGTTAGTCCATACATAGTTATCATTTATAGTGTAGAATGGTGTTGGGAAGAATCCTGCCCATGGTCTTTGCTCAGCCCATATTAGAAGGGCTTTTCTAGCAAGCTCATATAGCCTCGGATCTCCTGGGGATGTTTTCTCCATCTCATCAATTATGCTATTAAGCTCAGTTTTTCTTGGAAAGCTATAGTTAGCCCAACCAACACTGGGTGCTGCAGGATCGAAGTATTTGCTATGCCACCCCTGTATATGGGGTGTTAGATCTGCTAGTAGTGAGCATCCAGGCCAGAATGTTCCTACCTCGAATTCGCCTCTACTCCATCTAGGGCTGAATACTCCCGATTCTACGGTTTCCACAACAACATCGATCCCAAAAGCTCTCCATTGATCTGCTACTAGAAAGCCTATCCTCTGGCTCTCCATCTCAAAACCTGATGGAGCCGTTATCCTTATTACCCATTTCTCGCCTGTGGGAAGTCTCCACTTGCCATCAGGACCTTTAGTAAACCCTACTCTGGTCAATAAGCTTTCCGCCATCTTTGGATCGTATTTCCACCACATAATATCAGGATCTAAGCCTAGCTTTACAAGATCCTGTAATATTGGTTTATAATACAGCTCATCAGCTAGTGGGGTTCTCACAACAGGCAAAGGAGATACTGTGGGTAAAGATCCATCTAGACCTTTAAAGGCTTCATATATAGGCTTAAAGTTTATAGCATGAGTCAATGCCAGCCTTACTTCTGTAATATTATATGGGTATCTAAGCACATTAAACGCTACCCCCTTAACACATGGATCAAATGGCCATGCGAAAGGAGGCTTAGCCCTCCAACCACCTATATATGGGTTGTTCTTCCACACAATCTCGAAGTTCTCTGGAAGGAATGTTCTTATAGCATCTAGCTCGTGCCTCGACATCGCAAGAGCCTTCTTATCCTCTGGGCCATGGTGTATAAATAACACATATTTGGGTGCTGGTCTCATCCCATAAAGCCTTGTCCCCCACCAGTTTTCATTCCTCTCCCACAGGAACCAGTTTCCACCTGGATCTACGGCTTTTAATATATATGGCCCTAAACATAGTGGTGGGTAGAACTTAAACTTCAGCGGATCATCGACCTTTTCCCATATATGCTTAGGAGTTATTGCCTGGTGAGCACCTCCATAGATTATAACAGTTAAGAAATAGTGGAACCTCGGATTAGGCTCTTTTAATTCAAATACCACGGTATAGTCATCCAGCTTATATACCCTATCAACCCATCTTGTGAAGATCGGATTGCCAACCATGCCCTTAGTCCTCATAATCATCTGTATATGGTGAACAACATCATCAGCTGTGAATGGAGATCCATCACTCCATGTTATGCCTTTTCTGAGATAGACCTTCATATTCTTGAAATCACTAGAATATTCAGGGGGTCCTGCAGCTAGCCAGCTTATAAGCTCGGAATTTGTTGTATTTATATACCAAAGGAATCCTGCACACACCTGGCTAAATCCACTAGCACCAAATCCCGGTCTTCCTGGTACTAAATAGTTAAAATTCTCGGGATCGGCGTGCGTTCCATAGTGATTCTCTATTACCAGAACATCTCCCCTTGGAATACCTGGAGGAAGAGGAAGCTGTGCTTCAGCTGTAATAGGCCAGTAAGCTATTGATGCGAGAATCGATGCTACAAGAATAAGCATTAGTATTTTGCTAAGCATAGTTCTCTTAACGTCTGAACCAAGTTTAACCCAATTAACCATATTTCCCAACATAACACCTCGGTATTATGTTTGTTTGAGAGTTTTTAACTATTTTGGTGATAATCGTATTTTTCTGATCATCTATGTAGCTTTGGATATACGATATACTATGTGTTGAAAGGCTTTAAGGTGCTAGTTAATCTAGTTCTGAGCTTGCTATGAGGGTCTTGGTTACCGGTGGTGCTGGTTTTATAGGTCATAATGTTGCTATCTATCTCGCTCATAGAGGGTTTGATGTTACTGTTTACGATACTCTTGAGAGATCTAGTGGGGATGCTGTTAGAATGTTGAGGGATGCTGGTATCCCTATATATAGGAGGGATGTTAGGGAGTGGCATGATTTGAGGGGCTATGATGTTGTTGTTCACTGTGCAGCCTATGTGGATGTTGCTGAGTCCTTTGCAAGGCCTAAGGAGTATTTTGAAAATAACGTGATCGGCACGGCCTCCATAGCTAAGGCAGCCTCAGATGCTGGGGCCTTCTTCATATATATAAGCTCCGCCTCTGTCTATGGAAACCCTGTGAAGATACCTATCTCCGAGGATCATCCTCTGAGGCCTATCTCCCCATATGGTGCTAGCAAGGCTATGGGGGAGCAGGTTGTGGAGCTATACTCATCTATATATGGGTTGAAATATGTGATTCTCAGGCTATTCAACGTCTACGGGCCAGGGCAGAACCCGGCCTATGCTGGTGTTATATCTAGGTTTATAGAGAGCGCTATAAACAGGATGCCACCGAGGATCTATGGGGATGGGAGCCAGACGAGGGACTTCATATATGTTGAAGATGTCGCAAGAGCCATCGAGCTATCCATAGTCAAGCAACCCCATTGCCAGATCTTCAACATAGGCTCGGGAAAACATATATCGATTCTAGAGCTAGCCAGGCTGATAATGAGGCTAGCCAACATAGAAGGCGAGCCGGTCTTCGATGAACCAAGGCCTGGCGATATCAAGCATAGCTGTGCAAATATCGAAAAAGCAAGAAAGATCCTCGGCTTCGAACCTCAAACAACGTTAGAGGAGGGAATCAAAAAACTCCTAGATACATATAAAAGGTTAAAAACCTAACACCAAGCTGCGATACTCAAGAATCCCTTAATAGCCATAGATAAAAGCTATTCTAACTCTACTACGCTCTTATGAGTATGTTCCCCAAAGATCCAAGATCATCGTGTCTCACGACTTAAGCATTCTAGGTTAGTAATTATTATTTGTCATCTCTAAGAGTTAGTGAGTCCATATCATTTTATAACTGAAAGCCTTGTCCTAGGAGGTGGGGAGGAGATCAGAGCTAGAAATCCTGGAGTAGAGAGGCATATGGCCAGGTCTATACCATGCGCGACACCAGCTCTAAAAGCTCTAGATCTCCTCCTCTCCTCCCTATAATTTGGATTCCTACCGGAAGTCCTTGGGACTTTAGAAGGGGTAAGGATATTGCTGGCGCGCCCACCAGAGATGCATAGATCACATTGGAGGTCATTATAGTCCTTATCTCACCATCCTCCTTTCCGAGGACCTCCTCTATTCTTGGAGCTGGGATGGGCGTTGTTGGCGTTACTAGGTAATCCACGTTTTTCATCATCTTATCAAACTCCGCTGTGATCTCCTCTTTAGCCTCTAGAGCCTCTATATAGTCTATGGCTCTATATTCAAGGCCCCTTTCAAGGAGCCTTCTGACATCTGGGAATAGCTCTCCCCAGCGATCCTTAATGCCTATAAATGTCTTGGTCGCCTCGCTATATCTTATCACTGGGAATACTCTGTAGAGTTTTTCGAGTGCTATTGGTAGCTTTACCTCTACATATTTATATTTAGATATATAGTTGTAAAAGCTCTTCTCGACATCCTCCGAGGCTTTAAAGAGGCCAATGGGTATGCCTAGAACAGTCTTATCTGGATCTACAGGCCTTTGCCTCCCCTTCAAAAACCTCTCCACAGCTATAGCAGTATATACCCTTTTTATCCACTCAACATCCGACGCTAGGATCCCCACATGATCGAGGCTAGGAGCTAATGGGTATAACCCCTTACTCGGGATAGAGCTATAGCTTGGCTTAAAACCATATACCCCGCATAGAGATGCCGGAATCCTCACGGATCCTGCGGTATCACTCCCCAGAGCAACAGGGACTATCCCAGCCGCGACTGCCGCGGCAGAGCCGCCGCTACTTCCACCAGCGATTCTCGATAGATCGTGGGGGTTCCTGGTAGGCCCAAAGATAGATGAGGTAGTCGTTATCCCAGATGCAAGCTCGTGCGTATTAGTCTTACCTATCACCACCCCACCATTTTTCCTAAGCCTCTTAACACACTCGGCATCCTCTCTAGGGATATAGTCGGCAAACACCCTCGAACCGAGAGTAGTTCTAATACCCCTGGTCATGATATTATCCTTCACACCTATTGGAAACACATCTAGCCCCCTTTTCTCAGCATCTCTAGCATCATCTAGGGCCTTCTCGTTCCATGTAACCACAGCATTGATCCTCTCATTCTCACGTCTAGCGCTAAGAGATCTCTCTACAAGCTCCATGCCCATCCCACGAGCTTCTAAATCTATTTCAGCTAGATATATTTTTTCCAGCGAATCCAGTCTTCCTATCGATATATCCTGGAATAGCCATATATACAAGTATTTATATGTTCGTTAAATTGGAAATAGACTATCTAATTATTTCACCGCCGTCTACGATGAGTGTTTGGCCAGTTATATATGATGCTTCATCGCTCAGTAGGAATGCTATTGCCTTTGCAGCCTCTTCAGGTTTTCCAATCCTTCTGAGAGGTATTGCCTCTATAATTTCTGATATCTCCTCATCTCTTAACCATTCAAGCCACCTAGTCTCTATAGAGCCCAGAGCCACAACATTCACCCTTATATGAGGCGCCAATAAATATGAGAGAGACCTTGCCAAGGCTAGAACCGCTGCTTTGGCAACTAGATAGGGTATCCCCTGCACATCACCTACTAGGGCTGGTGTTGATGAAACCGCTACTATTGATGGCGATCTCGACCTCATCATGAGATCCTTGAAAGCCTTTACCACATTGAAGAAGCCTCCGAAATCTATTTTCAAAACCTCCATGTAGTCCTCGAGCCCCAGCGAATCCCAGGAGGCCTTCCAAAGATCCCCTCTGGAGAGTCCGTGGAGAACCGCTAGATGGTCTAGGCGTCCCTGCTTCTCTCTAACATATCTTGCTAGGTTGCGGACTTCATCATAGTTAGATAGATCTACTCTGAATGCCTCTACATAGCCAACGGGTCTGAGTCTCTCAACAATCCTTCTAGCCTTATCCTGATTAGCTGCATATGTGAAGAGTGTTGCGCACCCCCTTTTAACTAGGATCTCTACGAGGATCTCTCCTACCCCTCCGCTCCCACCAGTTACAAGGCATAACCTCCCGTCGAAATCTCTCTCCCGGCTATCCATGTTATCCCTATCGATAATGCGATCCAAGGCTATTATCTTCTATATCTCTATAATGCTTGCAACACCAAATCTCCCAAGATTTATCGCCATCCTCGGGAGACTATCTGCAACAATAATCCTCATACCTATGGGTCTCTGTTTATACTGGTATATCTGTAGTAGGTCTTCCATTATATTATATAGCGTTTTACCTGATAAAACCCTTGACCTGGGGATCACGGCCATGTCGACACCTGCGACACAGAATGCAGCATATCCTATGAGGTCTTTAAGAGATATCTTACCCAGCCTAGCCCTCTCCTTCAAAACATTGTCCTCCTCGACTGGGAGCATTACTTCCCCAAACCCTGTTGATCTAGCTCTCCTAACAAGATCCCTAGATATGATTTTATTTACCTTCCTAATAGCTGCTATAGTACCGGGAAGCGGGATCTCAGCCCCAGATAGATCCTCTATCACAGCTCCAACACTCTCCTCCATCCACGGAGAGAGGGAGAGGTCTATGCCCTTATACCCTACCCCCGTCTCACCAGAAGATTCCTCGAGATCTCTATTGAGGTTCTCTATAGCCTCTCCAAGCATCTTTAGAGATCCTTTTGATAGGGAGTCCCTGAAATCCCTCGCATATCTAAGAGCTACTGTGAAGGCCGTCTCGCTCACTATGCTGGCAGATGCTGGGAAATATGGCGTCAGGATCCACGTGCCATATATTGTGGCAAACCTCGTATGTAGATCAACCTCAGAGGATCTATAGAAGTCCGAGAGCTTTTTATACCCCTCCTCGAGATCGTCCTCCCCCTTAACCAGCATAGATGAAAACGAGGTGTTAATGCCCTTCATACACTTGACAAGATCTGGTATAGAGATCTCTGTAGATGCTCTAAAGTTGAAAGCAGATATATAGAGACCCTCAAGCTCTCTCCTCAGATCCGCTATAGCTCTGCAGATCTCTAGAAGCTCCCTATTATCCTCGATCGGCGGTAAAGAGATCCTCCTGCTCCACACGCTATACCCCTTCCTAGCTATCGCTTTAGACAGGTCAGCCAGAACCCTAGCCCCTTTTGATAGGCTATCCACGCTATCTACATGGAGAGTCACGCTTCTTATGATCATAGGGCCCACTACTTTTAATATCTCGGTGGCCTAATTAATCATGATAGTGTTGAGGAAGCTAATACTCCTAGATCTAGATGGTGTACTGGTAAAGATAAAGAGCTCTTGGGAGTATATGCATAGATACTTCGGATCCTCTCAAGACGGGATCTTCGAGAGGTATTTCAACCTATATAGAGAGGGGAGGATAAGCTATCAGGAGTGGATGAAAGCAGATATAGAGCATCTACTTAGAAGGGCTGGCAAGCCTATATATAGGAGGGATCTTGAGGAGGCTTTCTCCAAGGTAGAGATCTATGGGCATTCAAGTGAAATAGCCGATTTAGCTGTGAGAAGCATGGCTCAAATTGCTATAGTGAGCGGCGGTATAAACATACTCGCATCACTGGTTGCAAGACGCCTCGGGATTAGATATGTATATTCAAACATATTGGTGTTTGACGAAGAAGACACCCTAATCCCTGGAGGCATACCAGTGGTTGAACCTCTGAAGAAGGGCTATGTTGTTAGAAAGATCGCGAGGATCATGGGTATAGATCAGAGGAATAGCATCTATATAGGTGACTCGATCTGGGATTTCCCAGCCTTTCAAGAGGTGGGCACCCCCATCCTCTATAATGAGCAGGGGGACGAAGAGATCTTCAAAGAAGCTAGAAAACACGGCTTACCCCTAGATAGGATAGCAATTGCGAGGGATTCCGATGAGCTGCTCAAGATCCTCTATAGAGCTATTAGATAGTTTCAGCAAGGATCTAGCCGATATTAGGCCTAGATGGCGAGATACAGGACAAGACCCCTTATAACTGTTAGGAGGAAACCAGAGATCTTAAGTTCTACTATTGGTGTTTTATAGAAAGCTCTGCATATATAGATCCATCTACTCTGCCGGGATCTATAGATGTTATAATTTCACCTGCAAGATCATATATTTGATCTGCCTTCTCAAGGATCAGGGAATCGCTTGTCGCCACAACTCCTATTAAGTCTTCTAAACCTCTGCTCAGCTCTATGATCTTCTTATCGGCTCTATCGGCAAGGATCCCCTCTACGTTGAAGCCCGATTCCCTAAAGATCTTTTCTGCATTCTTCAATATCTCACCGCTCATCGGAGCAAGCCTATCCAATACAAGATATATCTTTACAGGCTTTACAGCGATCAGATGATCTCTTATTAGATCAATAGCCTCTAACGCCCTCTCCCTCCTACCCCTCCAATATCTAGAACCCCCCAGATCCCTTATAATCCCATCGTCGCATTTGTATAAACACTCTCCCTCCAGAAATGCTATTAATGTTGTGGAGACATTTAGGAGATCTATGAGTAGATTTGATCCCGATATTGTATCCCTCGACACAACGGATCTAAGCACCTTAGCCACATACTCATCCCTATGGACACATCTTAGAAGCAGAGATCTCTCAACTCTAGACATTCTATACCTAGTAACTACAATATTTAGGGATGAGCTAGCTGGGTAGCCTCTGTTAAGGAGATATTTATAGTCTCTAGCAGCCTCCACAATTCTAGAGCTACTCTCTATACATCCTCTTGAGAGCATCTCTTAAAACCCTTATAATAGAATCTGTGTCCCCCACCACTCTTGCAGATGCGTGGGTCTCGCTACCGCCTCCCCTTCCCCCCAGCTCCTGGGTTATATTTTTAATAAGCATATTTGCAGGGATCATCTGCGAGAGGCTCTTCGAGACAGATATCTCTAATAGATTCTCACCATGTGCTCTAACTACTAAAACCGCTACAAAGCCTTCCCTCTCACCGAGAATCTTTAACACTTCCCTAGCACCCTCGATTTCAGGGGGATCCACAATAAAATATAGCCTCATCCCACCTACGTTCTCAGCCCTTTCGAGAGCCTCAGATACCCTGCTGGAGACCCAGCTAGCCCTGTATTTCGAAAGTATATTTTCTAACCTCTCGAGATTCGAGGCTAGAGATCTAACCCTTTTAACTAGATCCCTATCGACTCTCCCACCAACAACACCTGAGATCTCCTCCAACATCCCCTCATAGAGGGATGCATGTTCAGAGGCCCTAGTACCAGCTACATATTCAAACCTCACCACGCCATCTGCTATTCTATCAACATTGACTATCTTGAAGCTACCTATCTCTCCTGTGTTCAGTAGGTGGGTTCCAAAGCATGCCTCCGCATCCCAATCCTCGATCTCAACGATCCTTAAAACCCTCTCCTGTAGAACGCCTCCCTGGTATATAGAGTAACCATAGCTCTTCTCCGCATCATATCTCTCCATATATTTAACCCTTACCGGTCTCCTCTCATCTATGATCCTGTTTACAAGCTCCTCGATCTTAGCTACTTCTTCACGCGATATAGATGTGTGGTGTGTTATATCGAGTCTCCCCTTCTCCTCACTCTTCTCAGCACCTGCCTGCCAAATATGCTCACCATAGATCCTTCTAAGGGCTCCTAGGAGAACATGTGTTGCTGTGTGGTGTCTCATTATCCTATACCTCCTCTCCCAATCTATATATCCAAACGCCTCGAAGCCCACAAGATCGCTTGGCACCGGCCTATCAAGCCTGTGCACAATCACATCCCCTACCTTAAACACATCTATAACCTTAGCCTCAAAACCATCTATAGAAATCCTGCCCGTATCGCTCCTCTGCCCACCCCCTGTTGGGTAAAAGCATGTCGATTCCAATACTAAGAGATCTCCCCTTACGCCTAAAACCCTGGATCTAAAACTCCTGAGATAGGGGTCTTCGTGGAACAGCCTTATGGTGGGCTTGAACCTAGAAACCCACTCAATGATCTCTCTGTCTATCTTCTCAACAACCTTGATCGGTGCTCTGGAGTGTCTCGAAGCAACTATTGAGTAGAAGTTATGGGGAATACTGACCTCTACACTCCTCTTCCTCAGCTCATCCTCGACTATCTCAGGCGGAATACCATGGCTATCATAGATCTCAACGAGATCCTCTAGCGATATGCCTCCCTTTAAATACCTGCTAACAATTGATGGTGCCCTTTTAATCGTCTCTCTATATCTTTCCTCCTCGAGTCTCGATACTTCCAAGATGTATGATCTGGATCTCGATAGCCTAGGATATATAGCTCCCCACCTCTCAACCTGAAGATCTACGAGTCTCTCCAGAGGAACATCGCTTCCAAGCCTCCTCAGGTTTCTTAGCGTCCTCCTGATCACAAGCCTAGCTAGATATCCCTCACCACTATTAGAAGGAACGATCCCGTCTCCAAGCATGAGGGCTATGGTCTTAGTATGATCTATTATGGAGTAGACATTAATAGCCCCCCAGAGCATGTTAGAAACATCGGATACCCCATACCCAGATTCCCTCGTGACTTCCTCAAAGAACTTATCTAGCGAGCCCGGATCCTCTGGATCTATCTTCCCAGCCTTTCTAGATGCAAGTTCTAGGAGATCCCTCGGTGGTTCAGAAACACCTAGAAGCTTGTGAAACTTTGAAACTAGATCTGCACCATAGACGGCATGAAAAGCTGTGGGGGTCTTCTGGGATAGCCAAGCAATCCTCTCGATACCATATCCTGTATCGACTATCTTTAGAGGCAACTCCACAAGGGAGCCATCATCCCTGACCTCGTATTGCATGAAAACCAGTGTAGCCACTTCCAAGCCTCCCACAGTTACCTCAACGCTGGGGCCCGCATTTCCACCCCCTTCCCACCAGCTCTCTTTAAATGTAAGCTCTTCATCTGGCACACCCATAAGATCTACGAAGAACCTCCTCGCATATTCAACTGTCTCATCCTTCCAGTATAGATATTTATCCCTATAGTTGAATGCATGGTGACCTCCCATCGTGAAGTTTGTCATATGCCTTCCAAAGGTTTTACCGACATTATCTATATCTTCTAACCTTATACATGGCTGGGCGATTACGAGGGGGTTGGCTGGGGGTGGGACTCTTCCTGATGTTACATGGGGCTGGAAAACTACTATTGATGCTATGGTTAGATATAGATCCTCTCTCCACCTAGCAACAACAGGCGCAGGCTCTATAACAACATGCCCCTCCTTCTCGAAGAAGCTTAGAAAGATTCTTAGGACATCCTCATAGCTGAGATTCCTCATCTTAATCGGTATATCGAAGAACCTATACTCTGAACAAGGTATGTCATTGCATATCTCATGAGAACCCCTACTCCAGAATGGCGTCCCACAGGATCTACATATAGCTCTTCTATAGCCATTGTCCAGAAAATATTTAAGCCTATACTCAGAGGGATCTCCTAGCTTCACCATTTCTTCAGCCTAGATATTAACAATACAGCGGGTATATATAGTCCAAAGAGTCTTATAGCTGAAACATTCCCATAATGGGAGATTCAAAAATCCTCAGCCCACTAATCTTAAATCTGAGGTTTTATGAAGCATAGATATAGCTGAAAGGGATTATAAATAGCTTATAGATCCTGAAGATCTTTGGAAAAGTCTTCAGAGACGGTTTCTAAATCACAGATAAAAGATTTTGGGCGATAAAAAGATCATTAAGGATAGATGGCTTTAGAAATCCCCTTTCACGGTATTATCATTATTTTTCCATCCCTCTCCTTCGAGAATAGGTTTGATAGAGCATCTACACCTTGTTCTAAGCTATATCTTCTCCAGATCTTGATCCTAAGTCTTCCTTCGTTAGCCATTTTCACTAGATCCAGCATCTCTCTTCTAGTACCTCCTGTGGAACCTATCACTCTGATCTGCTTTGAATAAAGCTCTCTAACAGAGATTCTCAGCTCGTCTCCTGTGAGAGCTCCGAAGGTCACTATTCTTCCGTTAACACCTAGGAGCCCTATGCTCTTAGACATGGTCTCAGATCCCAGGGGATCTACTACGACGTCTGCCATAGAGCCTCCAGAGATTCTCTCGACAGCCTCCCTAGCTCTATCCATATCCACTACCTCATCAGCACCGAGCTCTCTTAACCACTGCTTCCTAGATATAGCAACCACTCTAGCCCCTATCATCTTAGCTAGCTGTACAGCGAAGATACCTGTATTGCCTGAAGCTCCAACAACAACAACCAACTCACCTGGCGAAACCCCAGCTAGTCTTAGAGCGTGGTATGCTGTTAAAGCGCCGACAGATAGGCTTGCAGCGAGCTCCCACTCAATCTTATCGCCGATCTTAAATGCGTTTCTAGCAGGCACAACAGCGTATTCAGCATAGCCTCCATTTGTTACTATCCCTATTATACCCCCTGATCTGCACAACATCTCCTGGCCTGAGAGACACATTTCACATGATCCATCAAACACCCTGCTATATATTGCAACCCTATCCCCAGGCTTCAGATCCACTACATGATCCCCGACAGCCTCGACTATGCCGGCAAACTCCACACCAGGTATATGGGGAATGGGCTTGACATTTCTTATACCTACAACTGTGAAGTAATCCACGGGATTAACACTCGCAGCCCTAACCCTTACAAGAACATCGTGTGGCCCAGGCTTAGGAGTCTCAACATTAGCTAATCTTAGATTCTCCAATCCATTTCTATCAAATACAAGGGCCTTCAACTAAACCACCTGTCTTCCGTGAATATACATTAAATTAATCATTAATATATCTATATCATTGATTGGATCAAAGATGCTGGAGAGCATGCGAGGAATTTGTAGATAGTTAAAATATTTAAGAAGAGGGGCTTTGTTGAGACTGCTTATTAGATTTAGAGAGGTTGGCTTTTGAGGAGCAAGTTAGTTGGGCATCAGATATGGGATAACTGGAGAACTTTATTGGGGTGAGAGCGCATATTTACAACTGATCTAGCTAAATTTTAAGGATTTCAATACCTCTGACCCATGATCCAAAGGGATCTGCTAGGTTCTATTAAGCTGGTTAGCAATTTCTGCTAATCCAAAGATAGATAGAGCTATTATGAGACCACCTCTAACCTCTCTGGGTTTTCTCACTTTGAGATGATATAAGTTCTATTAGCACCGATAGAAGCTTCTCTGACGCTACAACCCGCCTCTCGAGGTTTGCGATGCTTCTGCTTATAGCTGGCATGTGGCGATTCTCAAGTTCCCTTTTAAGTTCATCGAGATCCCTGTTTATGTTATTAAGAACAACCTGGTATGCATCGATGAGGTTTCTTAGCCTTCTAATTTCTTCTGAAGTTTTTCTATATCGCTCCTCAATTTGGTGATGTGTTAGATAGCTATATGAGGCTATTGGGATGAATATTGAGGCGAAGAGGGCTATCAGGGATCTCTGATCACTTAGAATAACCCCCAGTATAGCTAAGCCCATGAACTCCCATGATATGAATAGCACTATTATCGCTACTATTGAGGATATAAGGGGTGGGACTAGCCACCTCATGCTACTACCAAGCCAACTTATACGCGAGGACTTATAAGCCCCTTGTTCCTAGAGCTGAGTAGATACATTATATAGGGCACGCCATTACCTATTACAATAAGCTGCGCCGATACAAGATGTAGTGGTAAGAAAATCCCTGGAGCCCATGCATAGTGGGAGGCCCTGTAGAGGAGTAGTAAGCCTAGAAGTGGCTGAGCTATGGAGGCTACTAATGCCATAAATACCCACGCATCTCTGCTTCTTCTCATGGCGAATGCTATATATGTTAAGATTATGGCTAGTGCTCCTGAGAGCACGTGGATCTTTAGGATCAAATCTATGTGGGAGGCTATTGAAAACGAGAACAAAGATCCTGGCAGGGGGTTCTGCGTTGTCTTAGTATATCCGAGCATATACGCTCCGAGGAAAGACGCTACAAGCCCCCATGCAGATGCACCTCTATGTATGATCATTGTAAGCCTCTTCTCAAACCCATACCTCTCTTTCCAACCCCTAGATAGAATTCCAACTAAGACTCCCACAGATCCTATTGTGAGCGTCGCCAACAAATTATTAATAGAATATATCAGCGATGCATACGGCTGCTCTATATACCCTCCAAGCGCGAATAGAATAGCCCTTCCGGTAAGGGCTGTTAGGGAGAGCAGAGCTATAGATGCGATAGATATGTAGAGAGCCCCCCTATATATACCCCCAACCCTTGCAATAGATAGGGTCAACACTGTGAGGAGAGGTGCCGCAACTACTGTTAAGATCCTGTGGAGTGGTTCTAGACTACCCTGGAGAAAGGCCCTTATAAGCTTAACAGGCTCTGAGGGCCACTCAATCCCTAGATCGAATCCCTGTCCAAGACCACTTACAAGACCTCCCACAAAGCTCAACAGGAGAAGCTCTATGAAAGTGACTAAAGATATTAGATAAACATATAGATCTTTGCTTCGGCTCAAAAACTCCCCCATGATATATTGCTAAAGCCACATATTATCCATTATTCGTATATAATAGCCATTATATTAGAAGCGATGCTTTGAAGATTATCCCCGCTAAAAAACAATATTCATATATGCCCCACCCACTACTAAGGTGGATACATCAGCTTAACATGAGTGCTGCTAGCCTCCTCCCTATGCTAAGGCGGGGCTTTATATATTGGCGAAAACTTTACTCCATAATTTCTATTAAAAACCCATTTGGATCCCTTATACCCATTGGAGCTCCACATACTAGCTCAACGGCCTCTCTCGAAACCCCTTTAGAGATCACACTCTCTAAAAGCCCCTTTCTCCTAAGGGCAAAGCTTCTAAGCCCTGAGCCGTCTATTGGCCTTGGTATTGGCCAGTTATTTACTGCAAGGTGGTGGTGATAATCTTCATATGCCAGGAATCGTGCCCCAAACCATATGCCTTTGATCTTCATTCCAAGCACCTCTGTATAGAATTTTTCTGCAGCCTCGGGACTTGACCCTCTTAGATGTATATGCCCTAATACAGTATCCCGCGTTACTCGAGGTTCAACCCCGGATCTTCTTCCATGGAGTATGAGATCCTCAATATCTAGCGGAAGTGTATCCATGGCTATAAAGCCCTTTTCATTCACTCTCCACGCCCTTCTATCCCTATCACTATATATCTCCACACCTATACCGTCGGGATCTCTTAGATATATTGCTTCGGAAACAAGATGATCTGCGTAACCCTCTATACTATCCCAGATCTTCAAGATCTTCTCGAGTATAGAGCCTAACACCGCTCTATTAGGCACTAGAATTGCTAGGTGATATATATAGTTCTCTTTATCTGCAGGTAGAACACCCTGATCTAAGTATATTATACAATTATTGCTCGTAGGGGGTGAGAGACATATGCTGTCTCCGAGATCCTCTATCTCGAAGCCCAGGATATCTCTATAGAATTGGAGGGAGGAATCAACGTCTTTAACAATTAGGTGAATATGATCTAATGGCCAGTTAGACTCCATGTGGACCCCCTATATATATGGAGAGAGGGGTCTCCCGATTCTCTTTATAAATATGTCCCTAGGATCTGCTAGGCTCTCGGCTATCTTCATAGCCCTGCTATGCTTACCAAACACCCTTTCAACGATCTCCATAGAGATCCTTCTAACTTCTCTCTCATCATATATACCCATGATATGTAGATATTCATGCAATATAACTACGAAGAGATATTCTGTAGAAGCCTCTGGACCCTCGATCTCTAGGTATCTTCTATAGGCCTCGGCATTGATTTTAATAACTCTCGATCCAAACTCCACATATCCCAGCACATCTCTTCTAGTCTTTACAAAGATAGCCTCGGCATCGCCGGGATCTCTTCCAAAGTAGTCTCTAACAGCTTTTCTAACGCTGGTGAGGATCGTCTCGAGATCCCTTGGCATATAGATTGGAGGTGGCATTGTGGGCCACTTATTATAATAGGTGGCTATAGAGTTAATAAGCAGCTGTCTTTAGATATTTCGCTTCCACTTTTATCAGGGGGTCTATCCCTGTTAGTATATGTATTGTGAGAATAAGTAGATGAAGATCCCAAGCAAGATTGTTAGGATCGCTGCAATATATGATGCCCAGAGATCTGGATCTCCTTTCCCTTCTAAGCTTCTACCGCTAACCTCTGATCTAGAGTCTACCAACATGATAGATGGCCTTAATATGTTTAGATAATAGTATACGGATATAACGCTTGCGGCAATCCCGACAACGGCTAGCCATGGGATCGACCCTATATATAGCCCACCTATATTCTGGGCTGCTGCCAGGAAGAGAAACAGCTTTCCCCAGAACCCTGGCAGGGGTGGGACGCCTATTAGGTTGAGTATATGCAGGGTTAGTGAGAAGGATAGCTTGGGATCGGCTCTCGCAACACCCCTTATCCCGTCTAGATCTAAAGTTCCCCTGATCCTCTTCATATAGTTTAGAGCAGCAAAGACACCGGATTTCCCGAGCGAGTATGCGATGGCGTGGAATGCAACTCCCAGCATGGCTAGTCTGAAGACATCCTGGCTATTCTGGGATAGAGAGATAACGGTAAGGCCTATGAATAGAAAGCCCATATGGGCTATCGAGCTGTATGCAAGGATTCTCTGGGCATTCGTCTGTGTTAGAGGTGTTATGCTACCTATAACCATGCTTGCAAACGACATGAAAGCCAATACTGGGAAGGCATTCAAAGCTGTTGGGCCGAGCAGCTTTAGAACCCATATAGCTAGTGCTAGAGCGCCCAGCTTTAGAGAGCCCGAGATCACAGCTACCACATATGGGGATGCAACCCCATATACATCTGGAACCCATGTGTGGGATGGTACAGCGCCCAGCTTGAAGCCTATGGCTATCGATATAAAGGCGATTGCTATAAACCCAATCGCCAGTGAAGCATTAGGAATCATATCACCGAAGGCGCTCCCCAGAACCGTATATGGGGATGAGAGAGCTATTCCAAGAACAAGCAACTGCGAAGCAAGACCCCCTACAATGGCGTATCTCACAGAGGCTTCAAGAGACTCTCTATCCCTTGCAAGGGCTATTGTGGCGAAGGTGGTTATTGAGAGCAGCGTCCAAGAGGCTATAGCTGCAACAGGATCCCTTGCCATCGATAGCATAATAGATGCTAAGACTCCCATTAGGATCATTGCTAGATATATATGTATACTATCAGTCGCCTCTAAAGGAATCGTTATAACGCCTATTAAAGCCCCTATCAGAATAGCTATTGATATGGGATACGCAATGCTATCCATATTGACTAGAAAGCCCGAGATAGATCCCGAGCTAATGCCCGGCTGTGGAGGGCTTATGAGAAGGATCACAAGAGCTATCACTATAGCTGAGATGGCCATATACTTAGACTCCCTAGCCCCTACACCGAGGAGCTCTGCTAGGGGTATAGATAGGGAGAAGCTTGCTAGGATCGGGAAGAGGAGGAATAGCTGATCAATTGGTAATATGCCCATATATATCACCTCCAGATCTGGAGAAGGATTAGGAATATGGCTCCAAGCACCATAACGATTAAATAGCTATTTATAATCCCTGGCTGGTAGGCCCTGAGGATTCTGCTGAATATGCTAAAGCCTCTGGGGATCACCGCATGGTAGATCCTATCGATAACGCCTCCTTCAAAATACCTGCCCAAAGATCTCACAGCCCCAGCACCTCCATCAACAAATATAGCATAGATGATCGAGTTTATATACCATCTATCATATAGAAATCTATTTATAGCAACTGCTATTGGATTGCCACGCATAGCTTCAAATAGATCTAGTCCGAACTTCCTGTACAAACCTATAGCTAGAAGGGAACCTGCTATAGCTATTGTAGAGGCTATAGCTAGAAGGTCAAGCCTATAGCTGATCTCAGGAGCGCCAAGACCCGTTCCTCTAAGGGAGATTGTGGAGAAGCCATTAATAGCCCAGCCCCACAGGATACCCATGATCGGAGTTGCCACTGCTAGGAGGAGATAGGGTATATACGCAACAGGATCCTCACCATGATCTCCATGGATCTCTCCCCCTACCCCCTTTACATGCACGTCTCTCTGAGGTACGAGATATAGTATCGAGATCATTCTAAGGGTATATATAGCTGTTAATAGGGAGGTTATCATAGCCAGTACTGCTGAAGCCGCATAGCCAGACTCTATCGCAGCATCTATTGTGAGATCCTTGCTCCAGAAGCCCGAGAAAGGCGGGATCGCCGCTAGCCCAAGCGATGCAAGGATCATCGACATCATGGTTACTCTGAGCTTTGCAGCTCTACCCACCATTTGATCTATATATCTGCTCCCCAGGCTGTGGATCAGGATCCCGGCTCCGAGGAATAGCGATGCCTTAAACACGGCGTGGCTCAGTAGATGTGATAGACCGGCCACTATTCCCAAGCCCGGCTCATGCGTCATACCTGCATAGGAGGCTGCCATGAACATATATCCTATCTGGGATGCTGTGGAGAATGCTAGTATCAGCTTCAGCTCCCTAGCAACGAGGGCCATAGTAGCCATCATAAATGCTGTGAAAACACCTATCCCACCAACCATTGCTAGGTAGTCCCTCACCTGGGATAAAGCTAGATCCCCTGCAATGCTTGATGCAGATAGGAATATGGGTACGAATCTCAGCATAAAATATACACCTGCCTTAACCATTGTAGCTGCATGAATCAATGCGGAAACGCTTGCAGGACCAGTCATAGCGGTTACAAGCCACTCGTGGAGGGGGAATTGAGCGCTCTTCGCCAGCGCCCCTAGCGTGAACATGAAGAGAAAGCCTGCTAGGATTCCCCTAGCAGCTAGATCGCCCATCATTGGGGCTAAACCACTATATAGATCTGGAATATATACTGTCCCTGTGATAAGCATGATCGATGTTAAACCCAGTATAAAGCCTATATCTGGAACCCCTGTCATAACTATTGCCCTAACACCTGCATGGCTTGGAGTGAACCACATGGGTTTTCCAAGTGCTTTCCTACCAGGATCCCCCACCCATGCATGCTCATCATCTCTATACCAGTGGCCTATAAGCGCGTATGAAGCTAGTGAGGTGCCTTCCCAGCCTATTAGCAGCATTATGAGGTTATCTGTCATTACAAGTAAAAGCATAGATCCTACGAAGAACGAGAAGAAAACCCAGTATCTATGCTCGCCATAGTCGCCCTTCATATAGCTCAGGCTATAGACCCCTATTAGGAATGATACCCAGGCAACCATTGCCGTTAATGTTAACGAAATCCCATCGAGATAGACGCCAAGATCTATATCTACGATCCCATTACGGAGAGGCATCTGGATCCAACTATATCTGGGGCTTACAACTATATCTCCAGATCCTATGAATGCTAGGATAGCTGGTATGGTTAGAATAGCGCTTACACCTATAGAGATAGCCCCTATATATGCAGATACCCTTTTATTCACAAGCCCTGCAAGCCCTGACAAAAAAGCGCCTATAAAGGGTGCACCCCATATTATGGGTAGCCATTCTATAGTGAGGGGCATGTGGATCACCTGAGCAAAATAGGTATTATAGATGCTACGGCGCTTGACAAGGGATTCACAATCAGAGACCCGAGGACAAGTATGGCTATAGATGCTAATGCAACAGCTGTTATAGATGTTACAGCCTCTAGAGGTGCCTCCGAGACCTCTCCACCCACCTCGCCGAGCTCGCCAAAGAATATTCTTTTCATAGTTATGAAGCTATAAGCTATCGTTAACCCGAAGCCCGCTATAGCTGCGACAACAACTAGAGCCACCATACCTGGGGATAGAGATGCTCCTCTAAATATGAGATCCGCTAGCCCCATCAGCACAAGGGCCTTAGATATGATCCCAATTGTCGGGGGCAGCCCGGAGATTGTTAGGAAGCCTAGAAGAGATGACATAGCTGTGTAGGGCATCCTAGATGCAAAGCCCCCCATCCTATATATGTTCCTCAACCCCCCAGCGCCAACTATTATGTTTCCGGCAGCCATGAAGAGAGAAGCCTTTCCAAGGGCGTGGGTGAGATAGTGGAGGAGGGCCCCAGCTATACCTGGAGGGCTCATGGTTGCTAGCCCTAGGAGCATATAGCCCATCTGGGATATGCTGCTATATGCTAGGAGTCTCTTGAAGTCCTCTTGATAAAGGGCTAAGACACCGCCATATATAATTGTTATGAGCGCCCAGGCTATGAGGTACCACTGATTAGCCTGCATCAACCCTGGATAGAGGATAACGAGGATCCTGTATATGCCAAGCCCCGCTAAACCTATAAGGTTCGGGCTTAGAAGAGCTGATACAGGTGTTGGGGCCTCGGCATGGGCATATGGGAGCCATATGTGGAAGCCAAATGCTGGGAGCTTTATCAGAAGGCCTATTAATATCAGGGCGAAGGATATATTCCTCAGAGCCTGATCCGCTATAGATCCTGAGCCTCCGACCGGGTATAGGCGATCACTAGTAACTGCTATATAGTCGAAGCTCCCAGTTGAAAGGCCATATATAAAGGAGCCTATGAGGAAGAGGAATGCGCCTGCATGTGTCCATATAAAGTAGAGGAAGGCTATCTTTATCCTATCCCCATATCCATATAATGCTATCAATATGAACGATGTTAGCAGCGACACCTCTAGGAAGAGGTAGAACTCAACTATATTGGTTGATAGCGCCACCCCCAGCATCGAGGCTGAGAATAATGTGTAGTTTAGATAGTAAACACCCCATGATCCTCCACCCAGCTCGTGGAATCTATGCTCCATATATGGTCTCGAATATATTGCGACTAGGATCGATACTACTAGAACCCCCACCACTACTGGAAGATTGAACTGATCTAGTATGAAGCCTATATATCCTATAGGGGGTCCCAGTCTTATAGGAGTATCGAGATATGGGATTCCTAGAAGGGATGCTATGAGAACTGCTATGGCGGAATATGTGAGGGAAAGCACAGAGATCATCATATGTATCCTAGGCGATGCCCTTGAAGATAGTGCGAGGGATACTAAGGAAGCCACAACGGGAACGGCTATTGAGCTTAGGAGTAGGTACATCTACCTCACCTCTCCTTCGTAACCAGCTCCTCTGTATCTATATCCCTAGCTACTCTGAATCTAACCACTCCGATCATTATAGAGAATATGAGCACGATCTCCGAAACAGCTAAGGCTATCGCAAAGATCACTATAGATACGAGGATTGGGACTGCTTGGGCGCCTCCTGAGAATGCTAAAAGATTTCCTAGAGAGAGTATTACGAGCACCACAGAGTTAAACATAACTTCTATCGATATAAGCATTCTAACCATGTTCCTGCTACTGAGTATCCCATAGACTGAGATGAGGAACAATATAGATGCTATAAATAGGAAGAGATTCATCTTCTACCCCTCCCCCTGGTTATGCTAACCGCTGCCATTAGAGCAACTGAGAGGGATAGGAATACTAGTAGAGCTGGGATCCAATAGCTCTGAGAGATATATCTACTTAGAAGTGAGTAGTCAGCCAGGCTAGGAGGTATAGGATGTGGATTCTCGGTTGATAGTGCTAGATAGAAGAGGGGTGAGGATGCAATAACAGCTGCTAAGAAGCTTCCAAGCCTGTTAATCCTTCTCTCCTGCACCTCCCTTATCATTGAAACACTCATTACTATGAAGAGCACTCCAGCACCTACATATATTATTATGTGGAGTATCGCTACAATAGCATATCCTAGGAGTGCTAGTAGAGCTGCAACTGTTAGACCAAGGAGTGATAGGTGTGCAGCACTATATACAAGATTTCTAGAAGCTATCACGAATATCGAGAAAACAACTGCTAGAAGCCCTAGGAGGGCTGTTATAAGCATATACAGATCTATACCCAGTATCTCCATATAGCATCACCTACCCTTCACAGGCTCATATATGAAGCCCCTTCTCTCATCAAACCTTATCTTCATCCTCATAGCCCCCTTACTGGGATCCCTCTCCCTAGGATCCTTTGTGAACTCCTCTATATTTGTCAACATATCTTCGTACCTATCATAGGCCATATCATGTATAGTTGTGGTGTCAAAAGCCTCTACAGGGCATATGTCGACGCAGTAGTAGCAGAATATACACCTCCCCCAGTTAATCACGGGTTTCTTCTTTTTCTGTGGATTCAAAACCATTCTAATGGCATCTGAGGGGCATATTATGTCACACAGAGAGCATCCTATACATACATCTTCGAGAAGCCTGAACATACCCCTATACCAGGGGGGCTGTTCAAGAACCTGCCTTGGATAGTCGACGGTGATTCTAATTGGTCTTACAAGATATTTAGCACCGGTGGCTAGAGCCTCTAGGTTCCTTAGCAAAGCTGGGCCTAGCTTCGGGATCTCGACTTTATAGTATCTATTCTTCTCAGGTGCTGCCATCTCAATAATAGATCCTAGATTCTTTCCGAGATCCCCACCCTCTACCTCCATCTAACCCACCCTCCATAGACAAGAGCTAATGACCATATGAGGGAAACAATTGAGAGACCGAGCACATATATCCAGCCAAGTCTGATGGCCTGGTCAAGCCTATACCTACCATAGATAGCCCTTAGAAACACCGCTACGAGACTTAACAGGGAGAGCTTAATTATAACCACTAGGCTGGGGGCTAGGAAGCCTAGGAGAAAGCCTTCACCTCCTTGAAGGGGTAGCCAGCCTCCTAGGAATACTAGGGAGAGTATTAGGGTGTATACATAGAGCTTTATATACGCAAGACCCATGGAGAGGCCGAACATAAGACCGCTATACTCTGTATATGGCCCTGCAACTATCTCCGTCTCTGCCTCTGAGATCTCGAATGGGAACCTCGATGTTGTTCTAAGCACGGCTATGAAGGATGCTATAAAGGCAAACGGGTTTAGGATCATGCCTGGGAGCATGTATTGCCTCTCAACGATCTCATAGAAGTCAAGGCTCCCGTAGATCACTGCCATAGATATTATAGATATTATCAGCGGTATCTCATAGGAAACTATTAGAAGGGCCTCTCTAAGAGAGCCTACGAAGGCGAACTTATTATCTGAAGCCCAGCCCATTATTACGATGAATATGGGCGCTAGCGATATTATAGCTATGACTACGAGCAAAGCTAGATCGCTATATAGTGGTGGGTGGATCGATGGCGATATTGGGATAAAGGCTATTGGGAGCATTGAGAACAATATAGCTAGGCCTGGGGATAATAGAAACGGGATCACATCGCTTCTCCTGGGGATTATAACTTCCTGGAAAGAAAACCTTATCAGGTCTGCGAAGCCCTGGAGAGCACCTCCTATTCTTCTCGAAACCCATAGAGGGCCATATCTAAGCTGGACGAGGGCTACTATCTTCCTCTCAGCCCATAACATTAGAGCGGCGATAACAACTACTAGTAGCAGGCCTGGATATATTATCATATATCCCAGCCCCACAACAGTTCTATATATGGTATCGTTGAAGCCGAGGATCTCTTTCAAGAGCATTACTAGAGGGAGCATCATCGATCAGCCTCTGGTGGGAAGTAATCTAGAGAACCATATATAGCTGGGAGATCTGCGAGCCTGTGCCCTGGGATCATGTATTTAAATAATATAACATTTCTATAGGATGGCGTTGTCCATCTAAACCTATAGGGTCTTGGAGAGCCGTCGCTCACGATATGGAATAGAGCCTCGCCCCTCCCAGCCTCAACCCTTGCCGTTGCCTCACCCTTGGGAGGCTTTAAACTGGCGAAGATCCCTGGAAACTTTACCCTTCTCGTCTCCTCATATATCTTCTTCATCAGCGGGTTGAACATCCTAGCTATTTGAGGGTGTATTATGTCTCCACTTGGCATCTTTTTAAGGGCATCCCTTATTATGTTTATACTCTGCTTTATCTCCTCGAACCTCACCAGGGTTCTAGCATATGCGTCCCCTTCCTCGGCCACGGGCACCATGAAGTCAAGCTCATCGTATGCTTCATAGGGATCTGCGACCCTAACATCGAAATCAACCCCAGATGCCCTTAGGTTAGGCCCTGTGATTCCGAGTTTAACTGCGTCATTCTTTCTAAGAACGCCTACCTCTCTCAGCCTATCCTCTATAACGGGGTTGTTGAGGAAGATCTTATACCAGTCTTTCAGTCTCCTCTCCATATATCTGAGAGCCTTTTCCACATTATCTGGAAAGCTCTGGGGCATATCCCTTCTAACACCTCCTGGGACTACATATGCATATGTTATCCTAGCCCCGCTCAGCTGGTTTGCGAGTTCTACAAAGAGCTCTCGATCTCCGAAGCCCCACATAAAACCTGTTGAGTGTCCTAAAAAGATGGCTAAGATCCCTATACCATATAGATGGCTAGCTATCCTTGTGAGCTCAGCCAGTATCGTCCTCAGATACTTAGCCCTCGGAGGGGGCTCTATGCCCATCAGCTTCTCAAGGGCGTTTATATAGCCTATAGTCATAGGGGTTGTGTCTAGTAAGCTTGGCCTCTCAACCAGGGGTATTGTCTTCATGTATATTCTATTCTCGCTCAGCTTCTCAATAGTTCTAAATACAAATCCTATGTCGGGATCGCATCTAACTATTATATCTCCATCAACCCAGACTCTGATCCTCATATGCCCAGATCCAGGATGTGTTGGGCCTATCTGGAGCTCTACCAGCCTCTCGCCTTCCTCAGTAACGCCTAGATCTCTAGTTTGTATCAGCTCCTTGCTTATCTCCTCAATAGCTATTGAGCTGGCAACCATTCTAACCACCTAAACACCTATTTCCAGGGCTCCTCAGCCTCCCCCGCCTTTCTAGTGGGGATCTCAAAATCTTTCCTCCCAGGCCAGAGACCCTCGAACTCCTCTGGGAGTAAAAGTCTCCTTAGATCTGGATGTCCCTCGAATACTATTCCAAACATCTCCCACGCCTCCCTCTCCTGGAACTCTGAGCTTGGCCATATCTGTGTGAGGGTGGGGGCTCTTGGATCCTTCCTATCTAGCTTAGATCTAAGTATCGCCATGATCCTCCTGAGACCCCTGCTATAGGATCCTATGTGAACCATGAGTTCTATAACCCCCTTATCGGGGTAATCCACACCTGTAAGGGATTTTACATGGTCGAAGCCGAGGCTGCTGAGTATCTTAGCCGCCTCGAGGATCCTCGATCTATCGACCTCGATATTAATAACCATGCTCCTCTTATCAGCCTCAACCTTTGTAGCAACCCCCTTTAAATGCTCTGAAAGCCTTGTAGCTAGCTCTTCAAGCGCCTTCCCAAGAGCTAGTCTCTGCTGCGATGCCTGCGGCTGCTGAGAAGCCATAGATCCTCCCTTCCTACTTTCTAGCGAACTCTACTTTCTCCAGCTTGAGGTTCTTCTCGATAAGCTCTAAATCATGCCTCGTTATCCCTCTGCTCTTTATCCTCTGCTGCAGCATGAGAATAGCTCTTGCAAGTGCCTCTGGTCTAGGCGGGCACCCAGGTATGTATATATCTACTGGTATGACCTCGTTGGCTCTAACAACGTTATAGCTATTCCAGAAGAGACCTCCATCTATGGCGCATGCACCCATAGCTATGACGAACTTTGGATCGACCATCTGCTCCCAGGTTATCCTGGCAACCCTAGCCATCTTCCTTGTGAGGGTGCCCTCAATAATTATTAGATTAGTCTGTCTCGGCGAAACAAAGGGTAGGGATCCATATCTCTCGAGATCGAATCTAGGGGCATAGGCAGCGCCCAACTCCACACCGCAGCAGCTTGTCATCAAATGCACAGGCCATAGAGAGAATGCATTGGCCCACTCAACTATATCTTTGATAGGCTTTCTCTCCATTAGCCATTTCAACACCTTCCTAGTGGTTAGATCTAGATCTCCTATAAAGACTAGTCCGCCCTCCATAAATCGATCACCCCAGCCTTTCTAAGAGCATAAACAAAAGATGGAATAATAAGCAGAGCGGAGAGGAGAATCAATATGAGGGAGTTCACAATAACACCAGCAATAGAAGATAGAGCTATGAATAGCACGAGGACTATATAAGATTCCATGGCTATGAATAGAAGTAGATATGGGTAGTACTGCATCAAGAAATAACCCCTACCCCTTCCAGAGGGTAGATTACCGCTCTCAAACCTCTCAAGCTTCGTGGGATAGTCTATAGGGGGAGACACGGCTCTACCAATAAGATAAGCCAGAAACGGAAGCACGAGGAAGAGAACCCCAGTCACAGTAATAACTATCACACCAGCAACATCCATTTAAACCTACCATCCAAAGTATAGACCGCTACCAAGCATATAAGCTTGGAAGTCAGTCAACAGAGATCGATCGTAACTTCTGTAACATATATTATATATTATAAAAACTACATTATTTTCTAAATTTTATTTCCAAGATGCTACACCTAATTCGAAGGTAAAAACACAAATAGCTATAGCGGATCTTCCAATTATAGTATTTAATGTAAACCTAATGGTAAACCTTATATAGGTCTACATATTTATATCACTATCGGGTGAGAATGTAGGCTATGTAACTGTCTCAGCTAAAATACCTAGAAAGTTGAAGGAGCTTATGGATAGATATGGAATTAAACCGGCCCCCATAATAAGAAGGGCTCTAGAGGAGGAGGTGAAGAAGCAGATCCTAATCGAGCTAGAAGATAAGCTGAAGGAGATACTCAACGAGATAGCCAATATCCCAGATGAGGAGGTGGTTGGCTTAATACGTGAAGATAGGGAGGGAAAATAAAGTTGTATCTATTGGATTCAAGCGCGATTATAAATCTAATAAAGCGAGGCGACCTAAAGGTTTTTGCGAGAGCACATACCTTAGATCTCGCATTATATGAAGCTCTTAACTCAATATGGAAGGAAGTATATTTAATTAAAAGAATTAAAGAAGAGGTTGGCTTAAAGCTCATAGAGATCATTAACAACATTTTCAGCGTAATAGAGGTACACAGCATAAAAGGATCTGAGAAAGAGGTCTTTGAATTATCTTTGAAGGAGAGGCTAACCATCTATGACGCATCCTATATCTATATAGCAATAAAAGAGAGGTTAATGCTAATAACAGACGATAAGAAATTAAGGGAGATAGCATTAAAGTACGTAAAAGTATTACCATCAATTGAAATAATTAAATGAGTTATTAGAGCATAGTTCTTTATATCTTATTATATCATTGTTTTTATATTTCGTGAAAATTTCAAACTTATCTTTCTCTCTAATCAGCGTTTCCCCCCATGGTATTTCTAATTATTTTATTTCATTATTTCTAATTCTGTGAGGGGGGTTAGCCCTCGGTGTGGGGTCAATAGCTTCACCCGCATCCCATGGGGCTCTGTAGAGAAGAGCGCTATGCTCCACCCATCTGATTTAAGGTATCTCAAGCCAATATTGATTGCACCTATGAAGAGTGGATTGCGATTCATTATGCTCTAGAGCGTAGCCGAGCGTCTCCTGGAGCATGCTTCTATAAGCCTCAACAATCTCTCTAAGAGATTCTCTGCCAAACCTATTAGCCAAGCCCTTTAGCACAACCGCTCTCCTAAGCGTCTTTAAGAGCTTCTCCATATCTCAAACAATTAAAAGCAATCAGCTGTATTTAAAATTTATCGTTTAACCAGAAACAGCCTTCGCAATGATCTTTTTCTCTTCTTAACAAGCTAGGCCATACAATATTTCTCTATGGAGGAGCAGCTGCCCTTAAAAGCTACAGCTACATACCATATTATAATATATATACCGAGGAATCTTTTTCTTGATCGCTATTTGCAGCTATTTTTTAGCCTTACATCAATATTTTCATGTAGAGCTAGAGGTATTTAATGGTTTTCCAGGCCTTATTATATATTGGCAAGAGATTTGGGTATAAAGGTTAAGAGGATCTATGAATCTCCGGAGCCCGATGACGGCTTAAGAATACTTGTTGAAAGGTTATGGCCTAGAGGTGTTAGGAAGGATGAAGCATCAATAGATCTCTGGATGAAGGAAATCGCTCCAAGCCATGAGCTGAGAAGGTGGTTCTCACATGATCCTGCAAAGTAGAAGGAGTTTAAGAGAAGATATTGGGAGGAGATAAAGTATAAGAAGGAGTTTGAGGAGCTCGTAAAGCTTACGAGAGAGAGGAATATAACGCTACTTCTCTCCACAAAATCGCTTAAATATAACAATGCTGTAGCCCTAAAGCAGTTTATAGAGGAGAGACTAGGTAGCGGCTAACACAACGTCTACCTCTATAATATTCAAAATATATTTCTTACCTCTAACCTCTAGAACCCTCCTACCCCCTCCAACTCTATATATCCTTGCTATGTTGCTGAAGTAGAAGCCAATGAGATCTGCTCCTGAAGGCTCTACTTCCTCGCCAACCTCTCTAACCTGGGCTGTAGCTACTACCCACTTTCCCGATGCAGCCGCGATCTTCATCATAGCTAGAATTCCTAGGAAGATCTCGTTGGCCCTTCGAGCAAATCCAACACTAGATCTATAGAGGGAATTCACGCTATCAATAGCGATCAGACTATAGCCTGATGCAGCAGCCCAAGACACCAGCTGGGCTAGATGAGGAAGACTATTGGCGAAGCCTATGCTTAGGTTAGGAAAATCAAGTATACCCATTTCCTCCATCCTCTCAACAACGATGCTCCCCTCCGTTGAGATATAAGCAGTACTCATACCGCTTCTAAGCGACTCCTTAACTATTTTTAACACGAGATTAGTCTTGCCAGAGGCGGGCTCACCATATACTATGAGGGGTTCACCCTCTACGAATAGATCCTCATCTAACTGGCGAAGGCCTGTTGTTGGCTTCATGAAGCTCTACATATTAATACGACCTCAACGATATATCTCTAACCCTCTCCTGCTTGTCCTTGATGAACATTAATTATCGCTGATATTAATTTGTTTGTGTTGCTTTGCTTCTTGACCCACAGGGTTTCTAGCTCTGTGGCATCGGGGCTTCCACCCCCCAAAGAGATCTTGGGATCTCTGTGGTTTCATTGGTGGCTGTTGAGCCCGCGGAAAGGGGCTCCCATCTATCCTAGATCCTGAGGCTCTATTAGGGCAGAGCCCCATCTAGAGCCTCGGTCTCAGGTGCTCCAAAGGTCATCGCTTCCCGAGGTATCCCAAGATCTAGCAGAGATATCACCTAATCATAAAAACAATTATGGATTAGATGCTCATAAGCTTAAGCTGGAGAACAAACGAATATAAAAGCATCCCTACTACCATGAAAAGGATACAGTCCAAACTAGAGGTGCAAAGGCTCGGGCATGTGA
>JAVVGG010000001.1:0-44271 GCA_032249275.1 Desulfurococcales archaeon | reverse complement strand
TGTAACGCCTGAGATTCCAGCAGCGAAAAACTCGCCCTTATAAGGGACAGGAAGGGAGTCATATTATAATAGTAGCAACACAAATAACCCAGCAAACGCGCAAACTTATGCTCTACTCAAAACTTCTATAGTGAAATAAGTGAAATATATAGATATCCAAAATATATTTATAGTTGAAGTCGTGATAGTCTGCTCTCTTCCTCTAATAAGGCTTTTTCTTTTTCCTTTGCAAGCTCTAATACTCTTTTTGGGTGTGGAGATCCGCGATAATCTTTTTTAGCTAGGATATCGATGGGGTTTTTAGAGGGTAGGTATTCATTTAAAAGGTTTTCCAGCTTTTTCTCCCTTATTATTGTTGCAACCATCTTATGCGCTTCTCTATGTGGGATCATTCTCGATGTTGAAACGATCTCGACGATATCTGCTGTAAGTAATTCTGGATCCCTTGAGATCTCTTCTGCCCTTTCCTTTCGTACCTTAATTCCTTCAATTAGATCGCTTAATATTTCTAGAGCATCAATCAGGTTTTCAAAGATTCTCCATACAAGCCTATTGATCTCTTGGAAATCGAGGTTATACCCATTGATAGTAGATCTATAGATATCGAACATCGCTGTTAATAGACCTATAGATTCACCGGCTCTTGCTCTGAGTACCTCGAGTGTCACTGGGTTAGCTTTATGAGGCATTATACTGCTTGTAGCAGCATGTCTACTCGGAATCTCCACTAGGCTGTATGGTTTTGATGAAAATAATATGAGATCATTTGCAACTCTGCTTAGATACGCTCCAAGGCCAACAGCTATCGAGGCAGCTAGTAGCAAGAACCCCCTGCTAGAGACCATATAAAGTGTGTTCCTGCTATGCCGTGAAAACCCTAGGGATCTAGCTATCTCCTCCCTATCGATCTCCACCGTTGTCCCGCCTACAGCGCCTGCACCTATTGGTGATAAATCTATTATCAATAGGATCTCTGAAAACATTCTATAGTGATCTTCGAGCTCCTCTTCTATACTTAAGAGATAGTGTCCAAATGTTATCGGCTGTGCTTCTCTAGCATGTGTATATGATGGGAAAAGCTGTGAGTGGTATTCAATAGCTTTTTTAACAAGAATTTTTCTTAGTGATATAATCCTCTTCATTATCGATAGAACATACCTCTTAGCCTTGAGTCTAAGGACGGCTGCAATATGATCATTTCTGCTTCTGCCTAGCGAGAACCAGCCGGCAGATGGACCCAGGATTTTGTAGAGATATATCTCAATTGCTTCGAATATATCTTCAGCCTCTTTGTATTCAAAGAGCTTTTCAGGGCTCTTCCTAAGATCTTCAAGACATTTAAGTATCTTTTCCCCTTCATCTCTAGGTATTAGCCTTTTATCTAGCAGGTTCTTTACCCTAGCTATCTCTACCTCTAACACCTCACCAGATATTTTTTCATCATCCTTCATGGAAGATATATACCATGTGAGACTCTCTCTACCCAGGAGAGGTTCTCTGTAAAGCATTTCTTCTCACCCTAAGCGCTGTGAGAGTATGCATCCCCCAGATCTCTATAAACCCTACAGCCTTTTCCTCAGAGGGGTACCAGCCCTTTTCATAGCTAGCTATCTCCCGACTGTAGGCTAGGAAGGGGCTCTTTCTCGAGATAATCGATATAGATCCTTTGTATAGCTTCACCCCAACACTACCTGTAACCCATTTATTGATCTCATTGCCAAGAGCCTCAATAGCTGCTCTAGCAGGCTCGAACCAAAGACCATTATATACCAGATCACTCCATATGGGCTCCAACATCTTCTTAATCCTTAGCTCTCTTGGCGTGAGAACAGATTTCTCTAGATCCTCGTGCGCCTTTATAAGTATAACCGCTGCTGGAGCCTCATAAACCTCCCTTGACTTAAATCCTACGAGCCTATTCTCAAGATGATCTATCCTGCCAACACCGTGCATACCTCCTATTGTATTTAGTGTTGATATAAGCTTCACAGGCTCTATACTCTCTCCATCTATTCCCACAGGAACTCCCTCTCTGAACTCGATCTCCAAGATCTGCGGCCTGTCTGGAGCACTCTCTGGAGATCTGGTCCATTTAAAGGCTTCTTCGAGAGGAGGCTGCGACGGATCATCAAGCTCCCCTCCCTCTATGCTTCTACCCCATAGATTATCATCAATGCTATACCTCTTATTCGATGCAGGGATATCTATACCCCTCTTCCTCAGATACTCGAGTTCCTCACTTCTAGTCATACCCCAAGACCTGGCCGGGGTTATGATCTTTATGTCTGGGTTGAGAGCCCTTATAGTAAGGTCAAATCTGACCTGGTCATTCCCCTTAGATGTAGATCCATGGGCAACTGCATCAGCACCTTCCTTCTCTGCTATCTCAAGCACCTTCTTAGCTATTAAAGGTCTTGCAAGGGCCGTGCTGAGAGGGTAAGCACCCTCATAGAGGGCGTTCATTTTGATAGCCGGGAATATATATTCTTTTACAAACTCCTCCTTAGCATCTACTGTATAGTGTTTGACAGCGCCAGCCCTATATGCCCTTCTCTCAACTTCTTCGAAATCCTCCTCCTGTCCTACATCAACGGTCACCGTTATCACCTCTGCATTATATCTCTCTCGAAGCCACACAATACATGTCGTAGTATCTAACCCACCAGAATATGCCAGGACGACTCTCATCACCAACACCAAATATAAAACGTGTTAAGAAGACTATAAGCAATCGTTAAAGCTATTTCCTAACTAACAAGATATATATAAATATTATTTTTTATTAATAACGTTGTTGGAGGCTATACTGCTAAAAAATAGCAAGATTACCTCTATAGCTAAAAGTCTCAACTAATAACGGGAGAGACAGGCTTGGGTAAGCAAAGATTAGCAATACAATAGAACCGCTGTTGATCCCACTAAAAAATATAAACACTAGTAGAACTCAAACAAGCCTACACAGGCAGATTCGAGAACCATTATAGATCTTCAGTCTCATATTTACGTTTCTTTTCTTCATATTCATCTCTACTCATAATAATCCTTGCTGGGTTACCAGCAACCACCACCTCATCCGGCACATCTTTAGTTACCACAGAGCCTGCAGCGATAACTGATCTTCTTCCTATCTTGATACCAGCTATTATAGTTGAGTTAGCCCCTATCACTGCTCCTTCACCAACAAGTGTTTTTACTAGTCTTTTACTCGGTGGATATTTATCGTTGGTGAAGACGACCCTTGGACCTATGAAGACAGAATCCTGGATAATCACTTTTGGGGGTATATAGACACCCGATTGTATGTTAACCCTATTTTTTATTTCGACATCTCCATCTATTATTGTGTTGCTGCCGATAAGCGTATCATCACCTATTATGCTGTTCTCCCTTATCAATACGTGATGCCCTACTCTAACTCTTTTACCGAGAATAGCTTTTTCATAGATCACAACATGTGATCTGATTATGGAGTTCTTCCCAATTCTAGATCCTTCACTAATATCATAGATTGTGGGAAAATCTATATAATTAGACCCACTTTTATTAGGGGTAAATGCTCTTTCTAGTATTTTTATAAGGGTGTCTCTAGCTGGATAACCGATCAAGCTGAAACTCCCTATATAGCATTCATCCTCGATCACAGAGCTTCCATATATCGAGGCTGTAGGATCTATAAAGGATTTTCCAATCAAAGCCTTTCTAGAGATCATATGCTTGCATCCTGGTAACATTTTATAAGGGGAGATATATTTAGGGGTATCGCTGTGGATCTAGTTACATTTGTGAGGCAATTAACAGTGCAGGTAATGGTTATAGCATGGGCAATCTTTATACTGACTTGGATTGTTGGCTGGGCTTTGAGGGGTTCGCCGATACCGATCACAAGGCTGAAGAAGACAGGCAACTCACTAGTAGAAGATGCAGTATGGGCTGCCTTCTGGCTAGCCATGGGTGGCACGATCTTCTCGCTGATAACATATATAGTCTCGCAAATAGGTGTTCCTGCACCTCCACCGCCGATTAATGCAACTATAGGTGGCTAGGATAGTAGGTAATAGTAATGTTAGAAGTTAGCCAGGCTCTAGAACTATCCTTCTACCTAGGTTTACTTAACTATGTACTAGGCAACCTACTCCTAGGAAGCCCTCTACCATTTCCAAGTGTGAAGAAGCTTGGAATATATATGATTAAGGATGCTTTAGCGATATGGATCCTTGCCTCCTCATTCACAATAATCCTTAATGTAATAGGGTATATAAGGAGTATTACAGGGATAAGCTGGGAGACCCTGCATGAATGGCTAAGCGCAATGCTACTCAACGTTCTAAGCTATTTAGGAACTATAAAGATCTTATCAGGAATGATAGGCAGTCTCTCAGCCTTTCTCTCACCAATTCTATCTAGAATCACCTCCCTCTTATCCACAGCTATGATCAGTCTTATAGCACTTCAAATCCTAAGCATTATAATAAGCACTAAATATTCAGAGCTACTAGCGATTGGAATACTCATATATGCACTTCCACTAGGGATCTTCAAAAGAGCTGGTTCGATCCTCATATCCTTCACTCTAATATTCTCAGTAGCCCTTCCAGCAATGCCCTTATTTATATCAGCAATCTACCCTGTATCCCCTAAAACGCTTGGCGACAGAGCTTTCCCATATATTGAGGTTAGAGATCTCAGCGGAGGAGCTCTAGGGGATGCATTGCTGTTAGTATATCAGAGCTCGAATATGATCCCAGGTTCTGAGATAGCTGCGATGTTGGTAAACGATAGGGGAGAGACTATTATGGATGAAACGCCTGGGCTGCCAATAGGCGGAATATATTACTTCTCTCTTGAAATGTTTGGGTGGAGACTATATTCAGCTTCATCTATATTTTTAGGTAATGAGTGTATGTTTAAAAACTGTAGTTATGTGATCACGATAGACGGTGTTCTAGCCTCAGACTCCCCATATATATTTATCCATACACCGCCAGCACTTACATATTATATTATATATAAAGATCCTGGAAGAGGGATTATGAAGCTAGTGCTACATCTAGCATCTATATCCTCTCTCATAGCTACAGCACCATATTATACAGTGGTGACAGCTATAAGCATAGATGGCAACCAAACCACTTGGGATGACAGAAGGCCTTGGAGCTGGGCTGGGATAGATGGTTATAACTATTACAAGCTACTAGATCCAGGTGTGCATATTATAGAGATACATTATATAAAAGGAATACCCTCGAAGCCCCTGTTAAACCCGTTTTATAAAGTAGATAGAAATGAGATCAAGGAGATGCTATCTAACGCCATAATATTGATCTTCCTAACAACCGTCTTTCCAGTTGTATATATCACATTGCTTACTATGGCAACATATACCCTTGCAAGGCTCCTTGAAAGAGGAGCTCGATAAGCTCTTACATCACATGCTTTTCTTAGGTCTCTTCCATATATCTGGATACACCCCCGGATGCATTATAACCCTTTTAATTCTCACAGCTACCCCCTTATCCCTGAAAATCATCTCCTCACCGCTCATCTCGGCTATACCTACTGCAACAAGTTCGCCCTTAACTGTTAAGACAGCTACAAGGCTTCCCCTTTTAACTGATCTATCTACCATGGCGATACCCGGCACCGCTAACATCGCTCCATGGGCTATAGATCCCACTGCACTATTTCTGACAATTACTTTAGGTAGGTGGGACACCATATATTCAACAGGCAATATAACCTTCCTCAGTAAATTCTCATCGCCATTCTTGAAAAGATATATGGCCTCTGAGAGCTTGTGAAGAGTAACCAGCGTATCATCCTCTCTAAAAGATCCAGTAGCTATTCTCCTTAGCTCCCTCATATGTGCCCCAACACCTAATATGAGGCCTATATCGTGGCATAGTTTCCTAATATATGTTCCAGGATCCGTTCTAACCCTCATAAGGATCTTCCTACCGTCGACCTCTAAAACCTCTATACTATGGATCTTTCTCTTTCTCACAGCCCTTTTGACAGAAGATCTTAGAGGGGGTTTCTGGTAGATCTCACCCACAAACATGGAGATTACCTTCAATAGCCTATCATACTCCACCTCACCATGGAGCTGCATAAGCGTGATATATTCCTTATACGTATGTGTAACGATTCCTATGATTCGAGTGGCTTTCTCAAGAGCTATAGGTAGCACACCTGAGACACCAGGATCCAAGGTGCCTGCATGCCCAGCCTTGGAGACATTAAGCATTCTCTTAACCCACGCAGTCACCTCATGGCTAGTAGGGCCGGGGGGTTTATCTAGATTTATTACACCATATTCAATATGCGACCTTATAGGCCTTTTCCAAGGATACACGCCATACTCGGATTCCTCTTCCTCGTATCTGACTAGATACTCAGCTTTAATACCTCCTCTATCATCTAGGCTCCTTATAAACTTCAAACCCTCTCCACTACCCATTTGAAGACCCGCTAGGCTTTTCTCCTCCATACAGCATATACCATGGCATGATCCTTGTCAAATGGTTCTAGATGGACAACATCTAGAATCTCGAAGCCGCTGTTCTTAAGAACATCTATCTCCCTCTTATACACTTCGCTAGGCTCCATAGTAACATCTATACTCCTAGCCTTCACAGCCATTAAAAGATGCCCTCCATCTTTCAGGAAAAATCTAGCGTTATCTGATACTATTGCTGCCTGATCAGGCTGTGCTATGTCTGCATATAGAACATCAACAGTTTCTACAATATATCTATATCTTGTGGGGATTCTAGCATCAGCTAGTATAGGCACTATATTCTTTCTATCCTCGGCAACAACAAGGAATTCCCTCATAACCCTTGGCGCAAACTCCACAGCATATACAACACCTTCTCTACCAACTATATCTGAGACATGGCTGGGAGTTGTTCCTGATCCCGCGCCTAGATATAAAACACGGGATCCAAAGGATATAGGGAGCTCCTTTAAGCCCTTTAGAAGAGCTCCTGCAAGCTTGCTCCTATATGCATTCCACTCTCTATACTCGCTATCGCCATATCTAAATAGTCTCTCCCCATATACCCTTTTACCGGGAACCAGGTTTTTCGTTGCAAGCCTTGCAGAGCCATCTTCAAATTCCACCACATATACCCCCTTATAGTTAGAATGCTCATAGATCTTCACAGGCTCCGACAAGATATCTCACCCCATTATTTTTCTTCCGACGCGCCTATTTTTTCCTCCTTTGCCTCTTTTCGCCCCTTTGGATTCTTTCCTCTCTAGGCGGGGGCTTTTGATATAGCTTTTTGATCTCGTCTATTCTCTCTATCAACATCTTCTTCAGCTTATCCCCTATAAATCTGCCTGTGAAGAAGTCAACCCTAGCGGCAATGGCCAACTTGGTTGCTAGAGCCCTTGCTATCTTACCTCTCTGCCATCTAGGAGCTCTATGGATCTCCGGAAATTGGAAGATAACGCCATGCTTAGGAGGCTTTCCACCTGTCCTAAGCGCTCTGAAAAGGGCTTTTTCAGCCCCTAGCACCTGGATCGTGCTTGCCGGCATCTTAGCAAACTCCTCTAAACTACCCGCTAGGCTTAAAAGCCTTGCCCCTAGGAGGGGGCCTACGAGCTCTGTAACATTGGGAGCTACCTCCTTCATGACGAGCGTGTTATAATCCGTTAAATAGGATCTCAGCTCGCTTAGCTCTATCATTATCCTCGCCAATGTTTGTATTGGTTTAAGATCGAACTCCGATAGATCTGCGCCTATGCTTTTCCTAGACATGCTAGCTATCCTCTTAGCCAGGGATTCACCAACCCCTATTCTCCTTAGGCTATCCTCATCCATTAAAGATCTATCGCCTATGCTGTTCACGATCTTAGCATAGAGTATGTGATCCCCCACAATCTGATCTAGCTCGGGGAAGTGAATGCTATACCACTCTCTAAGCCTTGCTGCGAATAGATTAATAGTCTTGTCTATATCGTCTATAGCCCTTATACTCTGAATTGCCAGCAGATCTCTTTTAGTTGCTACCCTCCTAAGTCCCCTTCTAGAGAGTTCTAAGGAGACATCCCGAATATATTTCCTAGCTTCATCGACATCTTTAAATACACCAATTCTAACATAGAAATCTAAAATTCTCTCTCTGAAAAGGGCGAAAACAGCGCTGTAAGGATCTATAGATACGTTAAACCCTTCAGCAATAAGTGCTCGAGCAACTTCAGGTTCCTCAACCACGATAAGAGTTTTTCTATACTCCTCAGAGGATTTAAGCCTTTCAACAAACCTAGCATATACATCATCAAGCTTACCCTCATTTCTAATCCAGAGAGACTCCACCAATGATGAGAGATCCTTGGGTCTCAGCTCATAGAAAACCACCTCACCAGCACTATTTAACATGAAAACCCCTAAGAAGTGCTCCACTATATAAAACCTATTTTCACCGGCTACAGAGCGATCACTATCCACTCCCGCCACCTAAATGTGTGTGGGTAAGCAGAAATAAATCTATGCATCTCTAAACTATCTCTTTAGATAAGTTTAGCTAATGCGTAAAGAAGGATATTAGCAGTATCAGATGTTAGGACAATATCCCTCAACAAGAGATCATTCACAAATAAATCTATCCAAATATGCACCTCAATAATCGTATCACACCTACCCTCCCTCACTCTAAGGGGAAGCTCCAGCTCTTTAGGATAAGAAGATTATGGATACATCACAGACCTTTACCCAGCTCGACTCCCTATCCAACCTTAGGTGTGTTACAACTTAAAGTCTCACCTTCAAAGCGGGAAAGAGGTTAGTGGAAATAGGTAGGATTCTAAGATATGGGGCTTCTGAGTATATTCGATATTTAATTCATAAGAACCTACAAATCCTATTCCAACTTTAAAGGGTGAGACTCTTGGACACAATGTTGCATTATTGGTAAATTAATATATATAATTAATATATTGTAAGTAACTTGAACTTGTTACTATAAAAACTTTCTCTTATTACGATAAATAAATTAGTCTACTGGAATATTTACCACTCTTCCTCCTCTTCTTCCTCCTCCTCTTCGAACTCTTCTTCCTCCCACTCCTCTTCTTCCTCTAGCTCCTCTTCTTCCCATTCTTCTTCTTCCTCTAGCTCTTCCTCCTCTTCTTCCTCCCACTCCTCTTCTTCGAACCTCTTCATTTAGAGGACCCATCTTATTTCCTCAAGACGAGCTTATATAAGCTTTAGCCTTCTTTTTCCTATTTGAACTACTTCTGTGCCAGATTTATAGTTTTCTAGTTTATCTTCTCTTAAGCATCTTTGATAAAATCATAGATAATATTCTATAATAAATAGGCGATGATATTGGGTCTGTTTTGAGCATAATGTCTATGGCTCTTTTTAAAACTGTGATCTGTGGTACAAGATCTTTTTCAGCTTCTACATATAATATAGCTATTGTTTTCTCTAGCAAATCTATGCTATGTAGATCTGTTATCTCTAGCAAATCTATATAGCTGTGGCTATCTAGGATTAGCCCCTCTGCAAAGGCTCTGGAGGTGCATGTGGTTATCAGAGTAAGGTCTTGTGCGGAGATCTTATCCGCTAGATCTTTGAGTCTTGCCTCATATCGCTGAAAAATACCTGGTATAACAGGAGCTAGATCTGTTATTTCCGTGGCGAGCCTGGCGACCCGTGGAGAAGGGTTCTCCCTACTAGCTATCTCGAGTATAGCCTTTGTAGTTGATATAAGATATACTAATATAGGATCTATGTTGTTAGGTATATCAATAACCCTTATTTCATCGAGGCTTATTTGCTGTTTATTTACGCTTGCCCTTAGCATGATCCCGGCATATCCCATGGTTGAGAGACTTTTAGCCAGACGATCTGCTATGGAGCTCCAAGGATCCTTGGGATTTCCATATATGACCAGCCATGTCCTCTCCTCATCAGAATCTATGGAAGACCTATAGGGAGCTATATATCGCGCGAAGAACCCTAGATCTATATGATATGCCTCAACACCACTTAAAACCGAGGATATTGAGTGTATAGCAGAGCATCCAGGGCTTTTGAGCCAGCCTGTTGTGAGAAGGGTAACCCTACCTCTATCCCTTATACCCTTTTCGATCTCTCTATATATGTTACTCGCAAACTCTACGGCTTTATTTACAGCAGACTCGATCTCCTCCATCATTGTGTCTCACATAAAATACGGTGTTTGGGCAATCTATACAAGCGCTGCTTTTAATGATTCGCAGCAGCTGCATCTTTCAACTGGGGGTTCTTGTGGAAGCTCTGGGATTAATCTCGAGAGGATCTTCTTTGCTTTGTCAACATTGCTAGCCATAACCCTGGCCACCTCCTCAGCTGTAACAGGCTTCTCAGCCCAGACATCATAGTCAGTTACCATAGCGAGTGTAGAGTAGCATATTTGGGCTTCACAAGCTAGGTTAACCTCTGGCACTAGGGTCATTCCTATTATATCCGCTTTATAGACTTCTCTCCAGACCCGTGACTCTGCTTTTGTACTGAATCTAGGGCCCTCAATACATATATAGGTTCCCTTTTCATGAATTCTGAAGCCGAGCTCCCTCCCAATCTTTATAATCTTGTCTCTGAGAAACTCGCAGAAAGGCTCTGCCATTGATACGTGGGCTACCTGGGGGCCCTCGAAGAATGTATACTCTCTAGATTTAGTCATATCTATGAACTGATCTGGAACTACTAGATCTCCTGGCCTATAATCCTCCCTTAAACTCCCAACGGCGCTCACAGCTATTATGTATCTAACCCCTAGGCTTTTGAGAGCCCATATATTTGCACGGTAATTTATCCTATGAGGAGGGATCCTATGACCCCTGCCATGTCTCGGGAGAAACGCTACGGTTTTACCCCCGTATCTACCTATCACTATATAATCACTAGGCTCTCCATATGGTGTATGTATCTTGACCTCCTTTATATCACTTAACATTCCTGGATCATAGAGGCCTGAACCCCCTATAATCCCTATATCCGCTCTATATCCCGGTAGGAGCATTGCAAACTCCACGATATAATTAGAAAAGCAAAGAAAAAAGCTAAGATATTAGTGATCAGTTCTGCCCATGGATCTCCAAAGGATAGCCAACGGGCATCATGAGAACGGGGATCTCGGAAACACAGTCTATGCCTAGCACATCGCACAGCTCCTCTTCATAGAAAGCCCCCACAGCACATGTTCCAAGACCCAGGATCCCCGATGCTATATATAGATTCTCACCTGCAAAACCAGCGTCTAGCAAAGCATATTTATACCCTCTGGAGCCGTATTTCCATGCAGATCTAGCCCATAGAACTGTGATTATTACTGTGATAGCTGAAGATGCTACATGTTCCTGATCTAGGGCTATTTTGGCTAGCAACTCTCCGTAATAACCTTCCCTAAGGGGATCTAGTGAGTGGTCTAGAAATATATATCTATATAAACCTTGGGGCATACCTCTCACCATATGCACAGACACATATATCTCAACGGGGTAAAGTGCACCTGCACTAGGAAATGATCTGAGAGGATATAATTTATAGCCATAGACCCCTCTCTCCCATCTGGTAACGCCAAAAGCTAAATGGAGGAGTGATGACAGTA
The DNA here is from genome assembly GCA_032249275.1 of Desulfurococcales archaeon. Lineage (GTDB taxonomy): Archaea > Thermoproteota > Thermoprotei_A > Sulfolobales > AG1 > AG1. The sequence continues at coordinate 32,668 of JAVVGG010000001.1, read as the reverse complement.
TCTCCATGTCAAGCGGCTTATCAGCGAAATCCCGAATAGATCTTCTATTTAAAAGAACTTTCGAAGCATCAGCTCCCCTAGGCATCTTAGGAGGCGGTAACGAGATCTTATTACTGCTTCCCTTATAAAATGGTGGCATGGGCTCAACCCTATATACAACGCCTCTCTCAATATGATTCTTCTTTATCCAGGTCTTTCTATCGAGCTCGATTATGTGACCATAATATCTAGTTAGCCAAGTATACATGGTGCTCCCATAGAAAGATTATTGAAGAAAGTTATAAAAAGATCCTCTCTACAGCTATAACGTTGGGAAATATTTGGATAAAACTAAGAAGTATATTTAAAGGTAAAAAGATTCTTCTGTGAATTCTACCTTATTTCTCCTCTTCTTTTTCTTTCTCCTCTTTCTTCTCTTCTTTCTTACCTTTCTCCTCAGCACCTTTAGATCTGGCAGCTGCGATGAGATCGTCGATCCTGAGGATCAGAGCAGCTGCCTCTGTACCAGCTTTTATGGCATTAACCTTAACGCTCACGGGTTCGATAACGCCTAAGGCTTTCATATCGGCTATCTCTCCTCTAAACACGTCGACACCGTACCATCCGCCTGTCTCCTTATGCTTAGCCCTGAGCTTCATTATATATTCTAGAGGATCTAGCCCAGCGTTTTCTATAAGCGTTGTGACTAGACCATCAACAGCTGCTGCAAACGCTTCAACAGCAAGAGACTCTTTACCGCCGACCTTAGTGGCGTAATCCCTTAGATACATTGCAAGCTTTATCTCCGTTGCTCCACCTCCATATACGACTCTCCCATCTCTTATTGCATCTGCAACGGCGCTCATAGAGTCTCTTAAAGATCTTTCAGCTTCATCTACCAGTCTCTCTAGCCCGGCTCTTAAGAGTATACTCACACTCCTCGGATTCTTCGTACCCTCGACGAATACCATTTTATCCTCCCCAACCTTTCTCTCTTCTACGAGTTCAGCGTATCCTAGATCCTTCTCCGTGAGATCCTCGATGTTACTAACTATCCTCCCACCTGTTGCTCTCTCGAGCTTCTCCATATCACTCCTCTTAACCCTCCTAACAGCTAGGATACCCTTCTTAGCAAGGAAGTGCTGTGCAACATCATCAATACCCTTCTGACAGATCACAACATTAGCTCCCACAGCAGCAATCTTATCTACCATATCTTTCAACATCTTTGCCTCTTCATCTAAGAATGCCTTTATCTGTTCTGGAGAGGTTATGCTGATCTTAGCTGTGATCTCGGGCTTCTCTATCTCTAGAGGAGCATCTAGAAGAGCTATCCTAGCATTGGTAACCCTCTTGGGCATCCCTGGATGGACAACCTCTTTATCGAGTATAACACCATATACCAGCTGAGAATCTGCTATGCTAGCTCCATGCTTCTTCACAACCTGAACATTATCGAGATCTATATACCATCTTCCATCCCTGTTCTCTGCAATAGTCTTAACAGCCTTTACAGAGATCTCTGCTAGATACTCTCTAGCACCATGCACGGCCTTACTAGTAAGAGCTGTTATCGCAACTCTCTTGAGGGTTTCAACATCATCTATATTTATTGGTTCTGAAATGCTTCTGAGATACTCCGCAGCAGCCTCCATAGCCCTCTTATAGCCGGAGACAATAATTGTTGGGTGGATCTCTTTTAGGAGGAGCTCTTCAGCCTGCTTCAAGAGCTCTCCAGCAAATATAACAGCAGTCTTTGTCCCATCACCTACCTCTTCATCCTGGCCCTTCGCTATCTGAACAAGCATTTTTGCAGCTGGATGCTGGAGATCCATCTTATCAAGTATGGTTGCGCCATCATTAGTTATAGTTATATCTCCTAGGGAGTCTACTAACATCTTATCCATGCCCCTAGGGCCATACGCTGTTCTAAGCATATCGGCAACCGCTATCGCTGCCATCATATTAGTTCTTAGAGCATCCCTTCCAACAGTTCTTGTACTACCTTCCTTAAGAATTATAACAGGGATTCCAGCTGGCTCTATATACTGGGCTGCCATTTCCTCACACCATAGATAAAGTCTCAGGGGTTCTATATAAGCTTTTAGCTGTGAAAAGATCTAGTTAAGCATATATATCCATTGCAACCCTCTTATTACAGGGTAAGGCAAAGTGGGTAAGGTGAGGCCCACACCGATTAAAAGGATATCAAGGGAGCTTCTCGAGAAATACCCAGACCTATTTACTAAGGATTTTCAGAAAAACAAAGAGATCCTAAAAACGCTTCTAAGAACACAGAGCAAAAAGCTAAGAAACCAGATAGCTGGCTACATAACACATCTTGTAAAGATAAGGGAGAGAATGCAGGAAAAGAAGGTAGAGGCTGTGGAAGAGATCCCAGAATAAATATGCAAAGGTGGCTCCTCTGAAAATAAGGCTTCTAGGCCCCCTTAAATTATATGCTGGAAAGGAGGAGATAGAAATAGATGTGAAAGGGGAAGCAAAGCTCAGAGAAGTGCTAAAGGATCTGGTTAAAAGAGAATCCTCACTCTCAAGAGCAATAGAGCAGGATGGAAGAGTTAAACCAGGCTACCTTATCTTTATAAATGATGCCGATTACATGGTATTTGAAGGGCTAGAAACGGTTGTAAGGAATAGCGATGTAATAACGATATTACCTGTAAGCCATGGGGGAGCCGATGTATAGAGATCTCGAAGAATACTTAGGCGAGCTACATACTATTATAGGTAACTGCAGAGTCGAATACTATAAAATCAAAGATGGAACTGGAGATGTTATTGGTCTTATCGAACAGAAGATCCGAGAGAGGTGTGGTGAAAACGCAGTCTTCCAGATATATGGAAAGGGGCTTGTGATAACAGATAGAATAGCCATTGCATCCCTCATAAGGCTTCGAAGAGCTTATCAGAGGAACAAGATGATCGCAAAGAAAATCTCTATAGAATATCTCTTGAGAACGCTTGGTACAAGGAAGATCTTACAAGCTCTAGAACTTTCTAGAGCTAGAGAAGAAGGAAAGATCCTGGTGGTTGCTATATGTGGGGGGTGTGAGATAAGCGATCTAGAATGGCTAATAGAGAGAGTAACTATAGGAGAGGATGATCTGTTGAAGGGAATGAAGATGCTAATATCGGCGTGCTTAGAAGAGAGTATATATGGAAAGATTCATTTAGAGGAAGAAAGAGAAGCGCTTGAGAAGAACATGATAGGTTGTGGTTTGAGATTAGAGCTTGAAGCTTAGATCTTCTCCGCTATATCTATGGTTTTTATATAGTCTAGAAGATGATAGATATTATAGGGAGAGTAATTGAGTGTTAAGAAGAAGAAAAGGGAGGGTCCAGGACCTGCTACAGCTGCAGGGCTTGTATCATTCTATAGAGATGTGGAGCCTACTGTTCAGTTAAAGCCTTTACTAGTGATCCTAATATCATCTGCCTTTGTAATAAGCGTCTTTATCCTGAGACTATTTATAAACCCCTTCTCCTAGCCCCGGGTCGCTAACTTTGTCATCACCGCATGAGATAATGATCGAGGCTAAAAGATTAGCCGAAAGAGGCGAGATCCGCAAGGCTCTTCAGATGCTAACCTCTCTAATACCTCCAGGAGAGGACTATGGGGTAGAGCTTGCCTCAAGCTCAACCATATCTTATTACATAGATAGGGGAGGTTTATTGTCTATCAGCAAAAGGATAGAAGAGGGAATACCATATATGACATCAACTGCAAGGAGGATCTCTTGGGATCTTCTTCCAAGCTGGGTTATAGAGGATCTCGACTTCTGCAGAATTATGGAAAGTATCGTAAGGATCAATGCCGAATGGCTTAGCAAAGAGGGAAAGAGACATCCATATTGGGGAAAAGCTAGGGAGATAGCTAGCATCAATAGCACAGAGCTATGTAAAAACAGCTGAGGTGAGATCTCTGGGGAGATGCAGAGCCATAGCGATTTCAGGCACACCAGGGGTTGGAAAGACTACAATAGCCGAGATCCTGGCAGATATGCTGAGAGCCAAGACAATAGATCTTTCTCAACTGGTAGTAAGAGAAGGGCTTTATATAGAATATGATCACGAGAGGAAAAGCTATATCATAGACGAAGATCGTGTGAGAAGACGTGTGAAAGAGCTTCTATCTCATTGTAGTGAAGAGAAAGAGGAAGGCTATATAATTATAGAAGGTCATTATGCCGAGATCGTTGATGACCAAGATCTAGAGATCCTTATAGTACTCAGAACAGATCCTAGAGACCTTTTAAAAAGGCTATGCAGCAGAGGGTGGGGAAAGGAAAAGAGTATAGAAAACAGTGAGGCAGAATATCTAGGGATATGCCTTGCTAATGCTCTTAACGAACACCCACCTGAGAAGATATGTGAGCTAGACGTAACTGAAAAAGAGCCGAGCGTCGTAGCAAGAGAGATCCTCAAAATTCTAGAGGGAAGCATTAAATGCAAACACGGAATTGACTGGACAACATCTATAGATCCTGAAGAGCTATATAAAATAGCAAATATATACTGTAGTTAATACCCTCAAACCAGCGGATCTTGAGTATATTAAATTTTTTAAATTAAAATTAGGGATAAGGTATAGAATTTGTTTGGGAATGGGAGATGGGGAAGGCTATAAAGAGAAGGGGTTTAGAATCAAAAAGACAGATCCTCTACACACTTTTAATGTTAATACCAATAGGTAGGGTCGCAACCTATGACTCACTTGCCAGAGCTATTGGGACTAGCCCAAGGGCTGTGGGAAGACTTCTCGCAATAAATGAAAACCCTGTGATTATCCCCTGTCACAGGGTTGTGAAAAGTGATGGAAGTCTTGGAGGCTACACTCCTGGCGGGTCTATGGTAAAGAGGCGTATTCTAGAGCTTGAGGGTGTGAAGTTTAAGGGGAGAAAAGTTGATCCAGAGTGTATAATAGATATAACTGATATTCTGGGAATCAATAGAGAGGAGATCTAAGTGAGATTCCATATTCCAAGAAAGATCAGAGTTATCCCCAATATAGTTCCTAACACATTAACCAATAGATCCTCAGATCTTCCAAGTATAATTGGAAGCCTATAGTATTCTCCTCTGAATGGATATAGAAAGGCCACACCTCTTTTGGTCATCATATCCCCTATAATATGAGATATATATCCAAGTGTGAAACCAGCTGCTGGTATCCAGCCTATCCCAGCTTTTAACGTTATAATCAGTGCGATTATAGAGGTTATTGTAAGAGATAATATGTTATGAAGGGCTTTTCTATGCCTAAACCTAGTATCAATATCTGGCACCACAGATCCTATACCGCTCGCAATAACTACTACTGGTAAATAGAATACATAGATAAATGGGGAGAGAATGGAGATGGAGAAGCCAACTCCAAAGATTATATGTGTATATCTCCTCATCTATATCCATGCCAAGATATTCTAAAGCAATATTTATATATGGAATGGAGAGATGTCTCTACCTAAGATCTCTAAACCTCTAAACTACAGTAGATTCTAAGCTCTATCATCTCTCTGCCGTTTCAAGCTGTATTCGATTTAACGATATATTTGAATGTCTCTAATCACTTCTAATTATTTGTTGAGAGTGAAGAAGCTATATAAGCAGTTAGAGACCCTTAGATATATAGTTTCAGCAACAATAAACATAAGCCAAGGAGTTCGAGGTATCATATAACCCTGATAATGTTGTTACAGCTGATATCAAAGAGAACAACGTTACTCCAGCTGTGTATATAAATAGGAGGCTGCATGAGATCTACAGGATCGAAACTAACATAGGTAGGATCGTTATAGCATATTCTGAGAGGAGGAGAAGAATAACAAGCGATAGATCCATTAGAGATAGGGTTGCTAGGAAAATCTTAGAAGGCTTCGTGAGAGGGAGAAGAAGGAGGGTGTTATCTATAAAACAGCTAGGTAGAATTCCGCTAACGTTTTGTTAACAAGGAAATGCTTCACACAGGCCTGCATTAGTTGATACTAGCCGTGTTTAGTTTTAAAGCCGCTGAATAAGCCCCTGAATGTTTCTAACAACATATGCTTTATGTAGAGCGATACTATGAAATTATTATGCGAATCAAAGAAGAGGGGAATCACTCGATACCCTCCACATCTGAGAGAAAGCCAGCTTCCAAGGCATATGATGGAGAAACAAGGATATGACGGTGAGACATATAATAACACAAAATCCTTTGAGTATCTAACCCTATAATTAAAGGGGGTGACGCTATATTTTGAAGCCTAAGCTAGGCCTTGTTGGTGCTGGTAGATGGGGATCTACAGTTGCTGAGAGAATATATAGAGAGGGGGTGGCTGAGATTGCTGTGGTATATGATAAAGATTCAAATAAGTCTAAATCTCTTGCCACAAGAATAGGGGCTACTGCTATAGATGATCTAGACGGCTTTGAGAAACGGAGAGATCTTTTGGGGATTATTGTTGCAACATCTATAGAAAGCCTTGCAGAGGTTTCTATGAGGATAATCGAGCTGGGCTTCAATGTACTTATTGAAAAGCCTGTTGCAGATAGCCTAGAGAAGGTTAGAGGGCTTAGGCGTGCAGCTGAGAGAAAGGGTATTATAGCCATGCCTGGCTTTATAGTTAGATTCGATCCCGTTTCTATGTGGATGAAAAAATATATAGAATCTATGGAAGATGGTATTGAAGACCTCTATCTATTTAGGTTCAGTAGGAGACCTCCTCAAAACAGGTTAAGCAATATATTGTTGGATCTAGCAATCCACGATATAGATCTCGCAAGGCATCTGTTACTAGAGGATCTAGAATTAGTAAGCTGGTATATACATAACTTAGATATAGATCAAGCAGTATCGATATATGCAAAACATAGGAGAGGCTATATATACATAGGAGTTGATGGTATATCGAGACAGAAGGTGAGGAAAGCAATAGCTGTTTCCACTCAAAGCTATATTGAAGGAGACTATATAAATCAATACGTGATCCTCAAGACAGGGGGTTGGAACGCCCATAAATACATAGAAGTTAAAGGATCAGAGGCGCTCCTAAACGAGATCAGAGCCTTCATAGAGAGATGCCGAGGAAGAGATATAGAGATCCCCACATTATTAGATGCCGAAAAAGCCCATGAGATTATCTCCCTCATAATGAACACACGGCAAAGGAGCTAACTTCTTCACTACAGATCTAGAGTCTTAATTCATTATAATATTAATAGCTATGTCTTTATATATGGGGGTAATATGGATCTCAGATACGAGGCTAGGAGGAATGTTTCAATCTATGCTGCAGATCTTATCGAGCGTTGTATAGGATGTACTATAGCTATCGGCAGCGGATCCACAGTAAAGATCCTTATTGATGAGCTCACTAAAAAAGGTATTATTAATAAATTTAGGTATATTTCTACAAGCATTGATACCACCCTATATCTAAGAAAGGCTGGGGCAAGAGATATAGAAAGTGGAATATGTCCTGGAGATATTGATATATATGTGGATAGCGCTGATGAGATAGATCCGAAGCTTAATCTGCTAAAAGGAGGCGGAGGAGCTCTATTCAGAGAGAAAATAGCTATGCTGAGTTCCAATAGGAGAATCATAATAGCTGATGAAACGAAACTTGTGGAAAGACTAGGCTCGACAAGAGCTGTGCCTTTGGAGGTGGAGATCTATGCGATCAACTATGTTTTGAAAGAAATTGAGAGACTAGGATATAGGGTGAAATATAGAGAGACTGAAGGGAAGCTAGGTCCTCTAATAAGTGATAATGGGAATGTATTGATAGATGTCTATACCGGCCCAATAGAAGATCCTGTTTCTATTGATAAACTTTTAAAAAACATAGAAGGCGTAATCACCACGGGGATCTTCCCGTATATGGATTACGAGGTGGTGATAGGTAGACTAAGCGGTGCTATAGATATTTTGAAGAGGTAGGTGGGATTTTAGTGGGCTCCACAGGAATAAATGGGGTTAAATGTCTTCAGCAAATCTTGATAGCTATCATATCTATCATCACTTAGAGTATAGGGATCATATAGATCATACATGCGCCGGGCCCCCATAACTTCTTATGGAGCAAGTGGAAATGTGTTTTATATGTAAGCGTTACCATAAGTTGGTAACGATCAAGGGAACAATAACAGAAGCTATGAAGCTTCTTACGTGAATCTAGAACTATTAATTATTAGTCATTAGTTTCAATAACCTTCCTAAAGCATCTAAAAGCTTATCTCCTTTGGTTGATACCTTATTGTATATACATCTCCTTTTGCTAGATCTACAGTAACCATGATATCTTACTATCAACCCCAGCGATTCCATCTCTTTTAGCAATATATGAGAATCTCCCCAACTCCCTAGTATTGCCAGAAATTCACGCGTATATAGGGGTTTTCTTTTTAACACTTGGAGAGCCCTTGCATACCTATAGATCTTTCTAAGTAAGTTGAGAAACTCACTTTCTTCAAGTAATTGTAGCTCCTGTTTTTGTAGCAAATAAACCATCACTTGCTATAATATAATAGTTAAGGATTATAAGTATTCCCACCCATAGCTAAAACTCTCCAAAGGAAATTATGGGGTGGGGTTCTAGCTTCGTCGGGCTTGATACTTTTGATCAAGACATCTTCCCTTAGCTTCATCGCATCGGGTAGGGCTTTCAATGCACCGCCACATCATCTATATCCACCCGCTCTGGGTGACCCCTACCCACAGCTCCACCTTCATTGTTTCCTCAGGTTCATTGCTGTGAGGATACCCCCGCATCCTGGTTTTCTCTCGGTATCTATATGAGCTCCTCTTGGGTCTCAACCCGCATTGCGGAGCTATAAAAATCGCTAACAAATCTTATAAACTTCTATATAACCCAAAACAGCTTCAGAACAAATTCAGGTTTCTATCCCCAGAGCAACTGCGAATCTGGGTACGTCTTTATCCCTTGCCAAAAACCCATAACTTATCGGTTTTGTGGGTTTGTCTCAAGCTCTCTATATGCTTCGATAACTCACGACAATAAATACTCAATACTAGCTTACCCAGCAACATGAATACTTTGGGAATAGCGAATTATCTAAGAGCCTCAACCAACATCTCTTATAATTAGGACAACATCAAATAGCCAAAGCACTTGATTCTGATCATCTAATTTAATTTTAGTGTTGTGCTCCAACCTCGTATGAGGAAACTTGGTAGGAATATGGTGGGCTCCATAGGAAACCAAGGGGTAAGATGTTTCAAGTAAACTGAAACCACATCGGTAAGATCCAATATATAAACTCTACAACTCATAATCTGTTTATTGCGGCGGCTCCAGGCAGCGCTATACATAGATCCGCAGGGGCGACCCTCCCCCCGCGCTCCCCCCGGTGACCTGTGAACGCTTGCGCCGAGGGTTAGGTTGCTCCCTTCCGGGCCTGGCCTGTTTCCCCTCGTGAAGGCGGTTTAGCCTCCTCCTCCGAGGAGGCCCCCGCCACCGCAAGCCCCACAGGGCGGGCTTCATAGCTGGGGAGAGGATCCTGCGGATCTATGTATAGCGCTGCCTGGTTACTGGCCCCCGCATTACGCCCTTTTCGGGTATGGGGGTGGGCGAGACCCCCAGCCCTACCCGCCATACTAATATATTGTATCCCTCGTTAAAAATTGTACTTATTATCTTGGTATTGGGATCTGTAGTTGAGAGAAGGTATATGGGATTAGCTGTTGGAATAGATTTTAAGGATCTAATAACATATATAGAGAGTAGGAAAATATACATAGAGACAGAGCTCGAAAAGACAGTCAAAGGATATGAGGGAGAGGTTCTCGAGATAATTAACTATATGTCGAGGGGTGGGAAAAGATTCAGAGGGATTCTCACGATACTGATATGCGAGACTCTAGGAGGAAGAGCTGAGGATGCTCTAGATGCTGCTGTTGCGATAGAACTTGTACACGCTGCTTCGCTAGCTCTAGATGATATAATAGATTTTGATATAATTAGAAGAGGCTCTCTCACATCTTGGATAAGATATGGAATCTCTAAAACAGTCCTGATCTCTAACATGCTCATACCAAAGGCACAGCTCATGATAGAAAGATACGGGTTCGATGCGCTAATAAAGGTTATAGAAGCATGGCTTCAAGCCACAAGCGGCGAGGTCATAGATGTATTTGGACCGGGCTCTTCGGTAGCAGGATATGAAACCCTTGCCAGGCTAAAGACAGGGTCTGTTTTTAAAGCCTCAACGTTCCTAGGTGCTAGGGCTGCTAGAGCTGGCAAGAATTTCGAAGATCTATCAGCCTCTTTTGGCGAGAATCTAGGTATTCTATATCAAATAGCAGACGACCTTGTAGATATATTATTAGGAAAGGTTGATGAGAGAACCCATGGGATAAAAATGTTTATTGAATGGCTCGGAGGTGGTGTGAGAGAGGAGATTATCGAGAAAGCCCTTACAAAAATATCTTCGTATATAAAGAAACTCGAGGCAATGATATCCAGGTATCCTGAGAACAGATATAGGGATTACTTATCAATCATACCTAGGTATATGGTGTATAGTATGCTAAAGGAGGCAGGTAGGGAGGGTGAGAAGGTATATGAGAGCATTGTGGAAGCAATAGGCTAACAATATATCAAGTGGAAAACAATATAGCTAAAAGATCTTGTTAAGGGATCTTGATGGTCGTTAGGCTATCCACAGGGATACACGATCTAGATCTAATGATCGAGGGAGGAGTGCCGGAAGGATTCTTTGTAGCAGTAGTAGGAGAGCCGGGTACTGGGAAAACGATTCTGAGCATGCACTTCATACACCAAGGCATTTTGGATGGAGATAAATGTATATATGTAACTACAGAGGAGGATAGAGAGTCGATCCTGGATCAAGCAACGAGATTCGGTTGGGAATGGAAACCCTTTCTAGGAAAGAGACTCATAATTATAGATGCTCTAAAGATGCAAGAGGATCCATGGTCTCTTCAAGAAATGGAGATAGAGACCTTAATAAACAAGGTTATAGAGGCTAAGAAGGCCCTGGGTTATGGAAGGGCAAGGCTCGTGATTGATTCTATATCTGCCTTTTGGCTTGAGAAACCAGCTATGGCTAGGAAATACAGTTATATTATAAAAAAGACCCTTGGCAAATGGGACTTCACTACATACTTGGTTTCGCAATACGCGATAACAACAATGTTCGCATTTGGCTGGGGTCTTGAGCATATAGCAGATGGTATTATAAGGCTTAGGAGAAGGATTTCCAAAGGGGTTTTAAAGAGATACCTCATGGTGGAGAAGATGAGGAATACAAATCATGATAGAAGGATCTATGAGATAGAGATTACCGCAAGGGGTATTACAATTCTAGGGACAGCCGATCTCGATGTAGAAGACGTATCATCGCCTGACTATCTATCTGACAGATAGGGTTTCCAAAATATTCTATGGAGGGGGAAGAGATGTGGAGAGAATGTTGAAGACCTTAATTATTTTTAGCGTTATAACAATAGCGCTAAGCATCTATATACATGATCCCGCTTTCCTAGGCCAATATACGGACTATATGTCGATATATTTTAGGGATCCATACAAGATCGTGGTTGGATATCCATATATAGATTATCCCTTCGAATATACACCTCTAATAGCTCTTCAATGGACAGCCGCGTCGAAGATGGCCCTCTACCTATTTTCCCAAGGACATGACTCGCTCACGGCTATCACAAGAGCATTCTATATTATTAACGCTGCCTTTTACATGTTATATTTATTCGCTATATATTTAATAGCGAAAAAGATCGACGCTTCTAAAGTGTCAATAGCTCTAGCTGTGATCTCACCATCTATGATCTACTATCTCTTCTATAATTGGGACATATCCGCTTCAGCTCTAATGGTTATAGGTCTTCTACTGATGTTAAAAGGCAGGCACTATGTAGCTTCTTCTCTTCTTGGGCTTGCTGCATCAATCAAGATCTTCCCTGGGATAGCTCTTCTTACATCAGTACTCGCTATGCATAGAGAGGGCTTAGGCTTTAAAAAAATCTTCATAACTCTTGCCATAGGGGTATCTGCGGCATCAACACCATATATAGCCCTTCTCTTATTATATACCCCTGCACTTTTCTATATATTTAACTACCATTCCAATTGGTATTGTGAGAATTGCTTCTATGTTCTCTTTACCAGTGATATATTTGATCCACACTTTAGAATAGCATCTATAGTTCTTATGATCTCTATACCCCTTCTTTACTTCATGTATATATACACACACAGTTTTACTGTGAAACACCTCTCTATAACAGCTTCTCTAATCTCTACCTCTCTCTCTATAAGCTTCTCATATGTATATTCACCCCAGATGAATATCATGATCTCCCCCCTCTATATAGTTCTTAGAGGTAGAAAGCCTTACCTACTCCTACTTCAAGATATTCTGAACACCATTATTATGATATTGTGGTTCTATGAGAGCATCATCTCAGGATCTCTGGGTATTGAGAGTAGAGGCCCCTGGCATAGAGAGAGCCCGATACAGTGGATAGCGTTTACCAGGATAGTGTTAATATGGTTGATAGCGATTCTCATTGCCAGAGAGCTGAAAGCCGGGAGATCTTCTAGGTCACATAGCTAGGATCTAATCTTATTATTAAGAATTGTTATAGCCTTCGCCGGCGTTAGCCTGCTTCTCTTCTTCTCTATATGGGCTTCTAAGGATTCGAACAATTTCTTGGGCCTTCCACTCGGAGATACCATCAACCCTGCTTAGCTCTGAGGGGCTTGCGCTGAAGACTGCTAATACACTTCCAAATTTTCTGAGTAGCCTTCTAGCTAGTTTCGGTCCTATATATGGTAAGCTCTGTACTATGTATAGCTGCCACTCCTCAATACTCTCTAACTTCGGCTTCTTATGAGCTATGGGATATCTATAAAAGATATTCTGGCTCTTCTGGGCAAGTGAATGTATAAAATAAGCGGCCTCCTCATCATCCGACGAAAATATAACGCTAATGCCATCTTCCTCTACAAGCCTTGCTAATGATCCATATACTGATTGCCATCTATCGGTATGAAGCCTGATCTCGGAGGGCAAGCCTTGAACCAATATAACAGCTCTTTCATATACTTCCAAAAGCCTTCTCACCTGATCGAATAGGCGGCCATCAAATATACTTTTAACAAGATCAGAGATGGTCTTTCTCTCCACAGCAATTGTATTCGCTACTATATAGTCTCCAATATCTAGCATCTTATATACAACATAGTCACCCAATCTACTCAATATCTGGGGTATCTTTGACATTCTTTCCCTCTCATCAACAATTATCTTTGGCATACTCTCCACATAATATGTGAATACCAGTAGGCTATATTAGCAGCTCGTGTTTAAAATTAAAAGAAGTTAGCTATAAGAGAAAATCAGCTGGTACCTCTAGTTATAGCTAAAAAATCTCTAGAACTGAGAAGCTGGTTATTCCATTCGAGGATCTATTTAAACTGTATTGAGATCATCAACTATAATATATGATGGTTTAGAGGGATAGCCAGAAGGCTTGGAGAGGTGCTGGAAGAATATGGGATAGAGCTATACCTAGCTCTAGAGGGCTACACAAGCATGGAGTGCTCACTATGCAGCGAAATTCACAGCAATGGAAGAATATATAGAGGGCTATATATATGCAGAAAAACTAAAAGGAGAATCAATGCTGATCTAAATGCGGCAAGCAACATAACTAGGAGAATCGGCTACAAAGTAAAGATCAAGAAGATAGCAAGCTACATAGTAACCCACAACGGGTTAAAACCCAACCCCCTTAGAAAGAATAACGCCCAAGACCCCAACAGTGGAAACCCGCCATCCAGAACGGTGAGGGAGCCATATCACTAATACACGAAAAATCTTAGCATAGATCTCCCAATCTCTTATAGCCCTAATGAAGGATCCAGCTATAAGAGATCTTAATTATCGGTGATTATTAACTGGCAAGAATACTTTCGCTGATCCCTGAGGGTTTTTAAATACAGAGCATTTCTATGGGGATGTGCATGAGTGGTGGAAAAAGACATGTAAAAGGTTTAAGCGAATTAGTAGTGATTATGATAGCTGTTGCAATAGCGATTCCAGTAATGTTTATCCTCCAGGCATGGTTAACAGGACAGATAGCCAAAATGCCTGAGTTGGAATCTATTGCAGTTACCTACAACGCTAAGCCTATCAATACGAATACAATATTAGTGAGTATCACCGTTACTAACAATGGTAACGATCCTATAAATGTTGAAGGCGTATCAGTCGTGTATACAACAAGCAATGGGTCTGTTATGTTACAGAATTTTAATTCAACCCTATCAGGAAGTCTTCCAATAACTATAGATCCCAAGTCAAGCAAAACTCTTATGATAAGTATCAGCGGAGCTTCAAATGTTAATGGTGCGGTTGTAACTGTAAGATCACTTGCTACGAATACTCAGAAGATGATAAAGGCAACGGGGATTTAATAATGCTTTTGCACAGGCTACATCAAAAAATATTTTTTTCTCATCCCCAAAAACTTGAATCTATTTTAAAAAGAAGACTTATAAGAAACAAGAGATCCATTGAAATAGCTAGTAGAATAGGTGAAGATAGCATAAATACCATAAACCAGGATAGTGGAGGTTCAGAGATGCTTGGAGAGATCCTACTTGAATATGGTGTGGGACCCTATAAAATCTCTATTATGAGCTTAGATGGAGAGTATATATATCTTTCAGAGCTGGTTCCAAAACCTTCTAGAGAGTTGTTAACTATTATAGATAAGGCTTCTAGAGAGTTGTTAAAATATGTTCCAGAAGATCGGGATCTAGATGATTACTATATAGCGGAGGTTCTTAAAAGAATCTATAATATTCCGCATAATTATGCGGATCTCTCTATCTACTTGGTTAAGGAGAGACTTAGATACGGCAAAATACAGGTTCTCCTAGACGATCCATATGTAGAGGATATAAGCATAGGCGGTCCAGGCCCTGTTTGGATTAGGCACAGAAGCATTATTGAGATGAACCCTAGCGTGGATATGATTAGGACAAATATAGTGCTTAACAAAGATGAGGTGCTCTCACTACAGAGATATATCTCTGCTAGATGTGGTGTGTATCTTTCTAGATCTAACCCTATAATAGATACACAGCTTCCAAGCTCTGATGGTGGGCACAGGGTTCACATGGTAGACATCATAGTTGCGGGTGAAAGGCCAGAGATATCTATAAGGAAAAAACTGAAGGAGAAAATAACCATTGAATGGCTAGTTGAAAGGGGATCTATTCCAAGGGCTGTAGCAGAATATCTAAGGCTTGTGATATGGGGCAGGGGCTCTATTGTGATTGCAGGGCCTCCTTCTAGCGGTAAAACCACGCTTTTAAAGGCGATGCTCTATAGCTTTGTACCCCCTACATGGAAGGTTATTGTTATAGAAGATACTCCTGAGATAGATATACCAGAGAATAGCCCTTGGATAAGGTATGCAACCTATGATCTAGGATCTCTTCATATAGATCAATTCCTCCTCGCAAAGGCAGCGCTGAGGTCATCAGCTAACAAGATCCTTGTTATAGGTGAGACGAGAGGGGCAGAAGCGCAAGTTCTATCACAGGCCCTTAATATGGGTATGGGTGCTATAACAACTTTCCATGGGGGATCCTCGGAAGAAGTGGTTACAAGGCTTATGTCCCCACCAATAAGTCTATCTAAGCATCAGATCAGCAGTATATGGACCATAGTTGTAATGAGCACCGAGTGTCGAGAAACGCGTAGAATATCTAGGTGTGTATGTAGTGTAGATGAGATAATTCCCATGGGGGATGATATAAAAATTAGAAATCTTTACTCTCTCTACTCATTTAAAACAAGAGAGCCAAGTGCTGAAGAGCTTATATTAAACAGCTCTAGACTGCCTTCCTATGTGAAGGAGAAGGTAATAACAGCTATAGCTGAAAGGGGGAGCAGTAGTGGGGCTTCTAGCTGATATCAAAAGAAAATATATTGATTTTATCTCACTCTCGATTTCTAGCTATAGAGACTATATATTGCTTAAAGCTGAGAATAGAGTAGCTCTAATAGGATCTCTAGCTTCTATAGTAGCATCAGTCTTAGCTTTAACTCTTATAAACATACACTATAGATTTGAACTAGCCCTTTTGATAGCTATGGGTGGAACCCTACTATCTAGCTATAGGATAGTAGAGAGGATCTCGAAATCGCTTGAAAGAAGGAAAGGACTCACTGAGGAGCTCCCATATCTAGTGTTTATGGCATCAGTCACAGCTAAAACAGGAACTGAATTAATAGAGGTTCTAACATTTATAGCCGCTAATGATAATGAAGGACGGGTTTTTAAATACTTCTCAAGCGTATCAAAGAGGTTGATCAACATATCTAAATATATAAGCATATACGATGCTTTAGAAAGTATCGCAGGCATGCCGAGAGCTGTTAAAAGGATATTTCGTAGCTATATCGCTGGCATAGCCCAGGGCGTGGGGGTTGAGAGTCTAAGATCTATGGGGGCGGAGATGATCAAAGAGTCTTCAAGGCAGATCTCTCGTATAATAGATCTTTCTGCTCAGGGAGGTCTGCTAGCCGTAATGATTATGACGACGGCGCCGATGCTGATTCTAGGTATTTCTTCTGTAGTTGGTAGCTATATAGCGATCTCAACAGCTATTATGATTACTATAGCGACGCCCCTTATAATCATAGCTATACCAGCAACGCCATATCCATTTAGGCAGATCTCAGTGTTATCGTCGAGACTCTATATGGTGCTTAAAGCATTATCTCTCTCAACCCTTATAGGTCTCTATGTAATTATATATATAAAGCTCTTATCACCAACTCAGCTATTACTAGGAGGATCTATTATAATCTATTTTTCTTTATTATTAATAGTTCTAGGCCTTGTCTCTATAATAATATTTATCTCTTATATTAAAAATATAGGGCTGATCAAGAGACTCTTAGAAGCAGCTGGAAGCTATGTAAGGGTATATAGAACTTTAGCAGGCTTTGATATGGATAGATATCTTAGGGATATAAAGCTATCATTTCCATGGATACTAAGCTATATAGCGCTTTCGGTTAGATTTCTAATGGAGAAAGGTGAAATAGATCCATATGTGTTTAATAGGTTTTCTGATGAGATAGGAGATATACTTTCGAAAAGTGTTAACAAGCTCTTCTCATCTTCGATCCCTCTAGCATCCTCGCTTCTACAGCCAATATTCCTCTCCCAGGTTGTTTCTATGATGCATGTTGGGGAGCTATATATGTTCCTATTATCAGCAGTCTCTGTGCTTGCAGCGTCCCTTATATCCTCTAAGGTGTTCTTCGGCGAGGTCTATAATACTCTTGTTCCTGGGATATCGATGATTCTTCTCTTATTGCTTATGCCTCTGAGGTGGTAAATTTGATCCAGAGGATCAGAAAGAGCTATAAGGTGGAAGAGGTGAGGAGAATAGAAATACCGCATCTTCTAGCTAGCTATGGTCTTACACTGAAACCCTCTAAGATCAACCCTGAGGTAGTGTTCGAAGAGGTGCAAGGCAATATAGATATCATAATGAGACCCTCGATAGGGATCAAGGCTAGCTCAACAAAGCCTTGGATCTTTTACGTCGTATCAGATATTCCCAAGCTCTGTATAGATTCAACATGCTATAACTTGGAAAACAAGTCCAAGATCGCTCCGCTCAGCGAGAATACCTTTATAGCTTCTTCTAAGAAAAGGGGGCATCTGATCGAGGTGTTAGGGGAGAGGCTTAGCGTAAGAGATATAGATGTGGGATCTATTATAGGCTATGCGCCGTTCACAGACAGAATAGTGCTTCTCATGTCATTGAAAGGGTTTAGGAAGAGAGTGGCGGCAATTGATCAGGGATATACCTATAATATCAGCTCTTACTGCTTAAAAAGAGCGGAGGGACACTCTCTAATAGCTTATGAATCTGATGGATATACTAGAATCTACTTTGGAGCAGACTTTGGAGGCTACTCCTTCTATGATATCAAGGGATCCCCCAGCCTATGTAGTATGGGGCATCGAGTCGCAAGCATAGAGGTTAGTGGGAAGGGCTCTATATATATTGGCAAGGGTCTCTATTTAGAGACACCTTTAAGCTCAAAGGCAGTTGCATGGATACCTGAGAGGAGGGAGCTTCTCCTATATGATGAGAAAAGCGGGTGGCTTATAGAGAGTGATCTAAAGAGCTTTAAACCTATAGCGAGACTGCCAGAGAAACCTACATATATAGGTTTTACCAGAGATTCTCATATAGTACTGGCATCAGGCAATATTCTAGCTATAAAGGATTCTATTTTAATTAGACCCGAGATACGGGAACACACGGTGAAAGCTGTTTCAGCAGGTTATAAAGGAATCGTTATTAATACAGGCGGCAGGATCCTGATCACATCGATAGATGGAAAGGTTCTGAAAGAGCTGAAGAAGAGAGAAGATATAACGTGTTGGGGCTTTCAAGATAAGCTTCTCTGTATAGCAGGCTACTTCATAGGTGTTGTAGATCCCGACAAAGAAGATGAGATCTTTATAGATGAGCTTGAGCAGGAGCCCGGGATATATGTGAGAGGTTCTAAAGCTTTTCTGGATGTGAGCCTGAGAGGGCCTATAGATGTTCAAAATTACGCTAGGAATGGAGACCTCTATATTGCTAAAATAATGCCGAAGATGCTTGTAAATAGTGTAGAGGTTAGAATAGCGCTTAAAGATCTATTAGAAGATCAGGTATTAGATGCCAGGCTAAACATACCTCTGCCAGAGATCGAGGTAGTAAGGGCTGAGATGATCACAGCATTAAGCGGAATTTATACTGGGTGCAATACCCCTGGATATATAAAGGCTATAATTAATGTGAAGGGAAAAGAGGGGTTTCATGACCTCTATGAATATGTTGCAAGGGTAAAAGTGGGAGAGAGGGTTATTGGTAAGAAAAAATTCAGATATAGAGGAAATACAGCGCCCATCGAGTTAGATATATGCGTAGATAGAGGCGCTGAAGAGGCAGAGCTCGAGATAGCAGGTTTTAGGGGATTAGAAGGAGAGGCATTCTATAGATCGTTTATAAGGGGTAGATCTATAGATATAACGCCGAAGCTAGAAATTATACATAGAGAAGGATATAGCGAATTACACTTGAAAATAGACACGATCGGGGGTCTCAATGTAGAGAGGGTCACGCTGAGACTTTCCTGCCTAAACACGGTCTTTGAAAAGAGCGTGGAGGGAGAAGACGAAATAGTTCTAAATATCTCTGGATGCGAAATACCTGCCAAGATATCAATTGTTGCCGAGACTGGAGGCTTTATATGGCGCTTCTTAACAGATGTCACTCTTAAGGAGCTAGAGGGGTGCTTAAATAGATATGCTGGTCGAGGCACACTAGATAGGGTAAGATGTTCTGAGGGGGGTTTCTACAAGTATGTAGATGAGATATCCTATGAAGATAGATCCCCTATATGGGATTTCGATATATTTTATGGGAGGGGATGCACCCTCTTCCTTAAGGCTGCTAAAGATGCTAGCTATATTGTCACAAGTATTATGGGAGGATTATATAGGTACGGCTATCTAAGGCCTGGAATAAATCGAATTGATCTCGACAGATGTAATGTAGACGTATCTCTCCGCCTATACATATATGATGGTGCTGCATATAGGGAATACCTGATCAGTCCTCCATCTATAGAAGAGCTTGTTAGACGAGCATATGTAACATCATATAAGCTCTATAACGTTTTGGAGAGGATATATAATGAATATCAAGAAGATCTTAGGGATAAAGGATGATGTGACGAAGATCCTATATGGTTCGCCAGATCTAAGGCTAGTTAAAGGAAGAATCGTTAGCTGTTGGGATAAGGGGTGTATTGCAAAAGGCTTTCTAATTGTTAGGGAGTTTGTTGACATGCCGGAGGATCTCAGTGAAAGGGATCTAAGAAAGATACTGAATTCATATGTGAGAACACTTGCAGAGAACGCCCCAATAGATCTAAGAGTTATAGTGCTCCCCACGAGATCTGATGAAATAATAGCTAAGATAGAAAAGACTATACAGGTGAAGCAGATCATATTAGAATCTGATCCGTCAAATGAGAAGCTAAGAACAGAGATTGAGAGGTTAAAGAGGATAAAGAAGAGGATATTGAATGGAGAAATGCCATTCTCGATCAACATGATCTTCGGCGTAACAGCCGTAGGATCTACAGAGGAAGAGGCAATTGAAAAGCTATCCCGCAAAATAGAAATATTAAGGGAAGAGCTTAGAGGTCTAGGCATATATGCAGAGGATCTCAAAGGCGTGGGGGTTATAGCTGCTATTAACGAGTTTTTTCGCAGAGCCTAGAGGACTTCTTTTAAAGATCCTCAGTAAGATGATTAGCAGGCCATTCATAGCATCATCTATCCACTCTATATATTTCTCCCCTTTTCTAAGGACATCCCTCCACTCAAGGGGTATCCATAAAAGCGGGATCCTGATAGGCAGGATAATAAACAGTGGAAGGAATGTCTTTTGGAACCCAAACAGCTCTATGAGTCCTCACATAATAGTTGTAGGGCCAACAGGTTCCGGCAAGACAGAGACCTTAATAAGTATCGCGACAAAGATGCACTCCCTTCTCTCGACAACCATTTTAGCTATAGATGTGAAGGGGGATATAGAAGCTAGGCTATTGAAGAGGGGATATTTGTTTAGATCCATAGATGTCCCTAGAACCCCTCTGGGATCCCTTTATCCCTTCTATATTGATCCCAGCGCTAGAGCAGGGCAGGTTTTTGAAGCTATAGTTAGCTCCTTCGATGTTAATGATATAAAGATGCAGGCAGCAATATATAAAGCGATCAAGAGAGCATATGAAAAAACACCAACTCCAACGTGGCAGAACATACTCTCTGAACTTTCTCAGGAGGATGAGCATGTGAGGATAATGATATCAAGGATCATTGATGAGATCTCCTATCTAGATGGTGGAAAACAGCAGATCGGACACTATGAGATTGTAGAAGGAGAGATAAATATTATATCACTCTCGAAAATCTCTAAAGAAAAAGAGGAAACGCTGAGCTACGCGATGAACATAGTTTTTCAGGATATGCTTAACTATATGTCATCCAGGCATGTAGATCCTAGATATGTTGGGGGAGCTATAGTGATAGATGAGGCGTGGATCCTCACTAGAAAGGGGAGGAGCTCAACTAGGCTATTAAACTTGGTAAAGCTATCCAGGGGATATGGGTTATCTGTTCTTCTAGCCACACAGAGCTTCAGGGATTTTGGGGATGATTGGGATAGGATTCTAGAGAACTCGGGTCTCTTAATAGCACTTAGCAATCCAAGCAAAAGATTCTGGAGTGATGCCTCTAAATTCCTGAAAATCGATAGGGAAACTATAGAGGAACTCATGGTTGTGATGGGTAGAGGGGATGCTCTTATAAGAATCCTTCCAGATCCTAGACCCCTTCCTGTCTCCCTTGAGACAGAGACTGTAGAAGATCTTGCTATAGTGAGATAGGATTAGATCCTAGATAAAATCGATCCAGCTTAATTGTAGACCCAGCATGAACAGACTCTCCACAGCTAAGCTCCTTTTCTGTCCAAGGAAGAGACTTGTAGCAATTCTAATTTTAAAAGGCAAATAAATGTAATAGAGGATCCAGGGCAGGAGTTTATGGGGGTTCAGCGGGGATGATATCTATTAAAAGATCTATGAAATCTCTTATTTTATTAGCTCTAGAATGCTATTAGGTAGTGAGTGATATGTAATGGATATTACGGCTTCCAAAGGGACTATCGTGATATTTAGAAGGGTAATGTATCTATGTGGAGATCCTACTTCTACAGATCTATATTCGACTATACAGATGTGGGAAACATAAGCTGGGTGTACACCTATGAGGATATTGTTAATCCATGCGGAGGAGTTTAGCTATAAAGTTCGTGAACCAGCTATTGAGAAGCCGGAAGATACCATGAAAAAGGAGGGTTTTGAGAAGAACGTGCTGGTAGTGTTTACTACAATAGAGAGAGGGGATGAGCTGGATGGAGGTATCGTTGAGAGAGCATCTGAAGAGATCATAGATATTATGAGGAAGGTCAACGCGGAAAGCGTGCTACTATATCCCTATGCGCATCTATCACAAGATCTAGCGCCTCCTGAGATGGCCCTTCAAATACTTGTAGATCTGGAGAGGGTTTTGAAGGAGAAAGAGGTAAAGGTATCTAGAGCCCCCTTTGGTTGGTATAAAGAGTTTATGTTAAAGTGCTATGGTCATCCACTAAGCGAGCTTTCAAGAACTATAAAGCCTGGTGTGAGGGTTAAAAGGGCTGTTGAAAAGTCCTACTATATATTGGATCTAGATGGGAGGCTCTATAGGCCTGAGGAGTTTGACTACAGCAAATACCCCGATCTAAGGATTCTCGTGGAGAGAGAAGTATTTAAAAAAGAGGGGGAGGGCGGGAGATCGCGTGTATCTGAGTATATGAGGAAGTTTGGTTTTGAGTGGGAAGAATTCTCAGATCCAGGCCATATGAGATATAGTCCACACGCTACTGCAATACTCGACAGTGTTTCCCAATATTCATACTCGGTAGTAAAAAGTCTGGGAATACCCGTCTTCAGAGTTAAGGGAACAAATATGTTTGATCTCTCTGTAAGGGCTGTTAAGGAGCATGCAGATCTCTTCGGCGATAGATTGTATGAGGTTGATAGTGAGGGTTCGAAGCTTGTTATGAGATATGCTGCATGTCATCAGCAATTTGCAATGCTAAAAGATTGGATTTTAAGCTATAGAGATCTTCCTATAGGGATGTTTGAGGTTGCAGATAGCTATAGATATGAGCAGAGGGGCGAGCTACTCCTAGGATTCAGGCTTAGAAGATTTCACATGCCCGATATGCATATATTATGCAGGGATCTTGAGGAGGCAATAAGGCTAACCCTAAAGATAAGGGATAAGATCTTTGAGGAGGCTAAGAAGGTGGGGAGAGACTATGTAGCTATTATAAATGTTACTAAGGGCTTTATGAAAAGATCTATGGATTATCTAACAGAGCTAGTTAAAAGAGACGGAAAACCAGCCCTAATAGTGGTTTACCCAGATAATATCTACTACTGGGTAATTAATGTTGAGTACAATATTATCGATGTTACCCAGAGACCCAGGGAGATAGCTACCTTCCAAATAGATATTGGTAATGCAGAGAGATTCGGTATATCATATGTAGACCCAAGCGGTGCTCAGAAGAGACCCATAATAATACATACAGCTATTATTGGGAGTGTTGAGAGATATATATACATGCTCTTTGACACAGCAGCAAGGATCGAGGAAAGCGGCAGAACTCCTTACCTACCCTTCTGGGCATCGCCTATCCAGGTGAGAATCATACCGATAAAGCAGGAGCACATGGGATACGCACTTGAGGTCTATAAGTCGATATCGGAGAAAGGCTTTAGAGTCGATATAGACGATAGAGATGAGAGCCTAGCTAAGAAGCTTAGGGATGCAGGAATAGAGTGGGTATATTTCGTAGTAATAATAGGGGATAGAGAGGTCAAGACAAGAACTATAACTGTTAGGGAAAGACCATCAGGGGATCAAAGGACGTATACTGTGGAATCCTTTATAAACTTATTAGAAGAACTCTCAAAAGGCTATCCAAAGGTAGAGCTCACAATGCCTGAGCTAGTTAGTAAGAGACCCTCCCTCCCATATTTAAGGGAAATATAGCTTTCCGATGATCTTTAATAGCTACTCATTGCATGTTATTTTAAAGGGAGAGAAGGTCTCTATAGAGACCTTCAGGGTTTCTCTAACCCTGCTAATATCTATACACATATATCTGGACATATTATTAAGCATTGTAAGGGCTTTCTTCGCTAATACCTTGAATTCTTCAACCTTACTTTCTTGGATCTTCACGAAGGAGGCTGCAACTAGGATAAGACCCTGTAGAACCCTTTCTCCTGTTGATCTCCAGAGAGGTTCAAGAGCTTCATGGGCTTCCCAGAATCTCTCCTCATTAAATAGATCTACAAATCTCCTTAAGATCTCAGGCATATTTGCTGTGTAGTGCTGCACTATCTCTTCTCCTAGAGATCTCCAGAGAATTATTTCTCCCACGACCCCTCTTATGAGGGCTACTACTGTGGGAAGATCTGGATCCCAAACCTCTATTTCAACATGTCTAGAAGCGATCCTTATATTCGGGGTCTTCGCGCAGCATCTGAGAAGACCTAGTAGATACTCTCTATCACAGGGTCTATAGCCAAAGCTATTCTTGGATATGAATAAGTATCTCTTCAACTTTTTCCAACCATTCTGGATATATATAGCTCCCCAGTTCCTCTAAATATGCCTAGAACGGGTTCTTCTGATACTAGATATATCTCCTTATTCCCGATCTTCATCACTTTTCCCCTTATATCAAGTCTCAGATCTTTAGCTGTGTGTATCTCCTCGTAGATTTTAGACCCAATTAACGTCTTATATATAGCTATTTTTACCTCATAGCCTGAGGCGCCACGATCCCTTATACATATTATGGAAATACCTTCTGAGGGTTTCTCGTCCATATATACACACCATATATATGGTATCACTCAAGATAATAACCATAATCATAGGTTCTAAATAATCTTCTAACAGAGATACTAGTCCTTAAATCCTGTTTTGTACTTTTCGTGGGAACTCCCTATAGCCAAGAAAGGTTTAGCAATGTAAGAGAGTATCTTAAAGGGATCATTAGGTTTGTTTTTCTTATCACTAGAAAAATAGACTTCAGCCGTAAATAGGTCTGTAGAGGTTGTCACCTATAGTAGGTCTTAGGAATTTCCACTTTTAAAGTTAAAATGTGGAGGAGATTGTTTAATGGTAGCAAATAGTCAGGTGTTGAGATATGGCGCTCTCAACATCTAATATGAAACATACCGAGTACTATTTCCTCCTATCTCAAGATCATCCGGAGCTGTCTTATATAGAGATGCTGAATATGCTTGGAATGATTGGAGGGGAGTATTTTCTACTCCATGTAGAGCCAGGACTAGCTGTTGCCAGGCTTAGTTTTCCTATTGAGGATCTCAGCGATATTACACTAGCCTATATAAAGGAAGTAGGTGTTCCATTATATATGGGGCTTTTTAAGAATGGATTCACTCCCTATACAGCGATCAGATCTTTAAAAGGTTTCTTCAAATGTAGGTCTAAAATAGATCTTAAAATATATAGTCTCGGTAGGAGGAGGGCAAATTGTGATTATGCATTAATCATAGATGAGATATTGAGAAACCAAAAAGAGATGTTTAGCAAAGATTCAGAAGAGGTTAGGAACGTCAATAATAGATCAGAATGTCCTGATAGGCTTTCAATAGTAGTGGGAAATATAGTAGTAATTGGATATCCTATTGCTACTAGGATGAAATATGTAGAAGATGTTGAGGATAAAAAATATATGAGGAAAGAAGATATAGCTTTCATGGCTAATATATGCAGGTACTTATGTGGCAAGGAGAAAACTATCCTCGATCTGTTCTGCGGCTATGGCTATATATTAGATGAGCTATGTGCCAGAACATCTCCTAGAGTTGTCGTTGGAAGCGATATAGATGTTAAAAAGACTGTTGTCTCTAAAAGAATAGTTAAGCGTCAATGTATCTTCGATCCAGTGGTGGCGGACGCTATGCACCCGGCCTTTCGAAGGGAATGTGCAGATGCCATTATATCAGATCTTCCTTATGGAAGGAGAAGCAGAGTCTATAGTAGTGAAACACTTAAGCTACCCATATTATTTCTTAACAGAGCTATGGATCTACTTAGAGAAGGCTCTATAGTCATTCTAGCAATATCTCTAGATCAGTTTAGGCTGCTTAAAAACTTCATCAGAGAAAATCCTCATTATAGAATGATATTCTTCAGCACACAATATGTTCATGGAAGTCTCTCGAGAGTCTATATAGCCCTCCGGCTTATCCAAAAATAGTTTTAAAACAACCATAACTGAATCTCTTCCTGCTTAAAGAGAGTTAGAGAGGATTCTTCGATTTTAAGCCCCAAGGTGTGGGTTAATTTCTAGGGCTCAAGCCCTCGATGACCTGGTAGGGGAGGATTCCCCACCAATTATCCCCCACTCCGATGATCGTGGAAAGAGCTAATTCCGCATGGAAGGGTAATGCCAGAGATCACAGCGGTGGAAACCCCGCCCTAGAAGGGTGGGAAGAGGGTCATGTGAAACCAGCTACACGTCTTCTGAGATGTCTTCCACTAGATCCTTTAAATCTCTCCTCCTCCCAAACATTGCCTCTCTCATGGTAGCCGCGCTCCTCCCAATATCCATCAACATAGTGGTCTATGAAGACAAGTCTCTCGATCCATTTAGCCCCTTTCCAGCCATAGAGATGGGGTATAAAGATCCTGGCTGGGAATCCCTGTTCAATGGTTAAAGGCTTCCCGTTGATTTCAATGACAATCATAGCTCTTGGATCTCTAGCATCCTCTATAGAAATAGTTGTTGTATATCCGTCTAAGCTGATTGTAAATAGCCACCTAGCATCGTTCTTCACCCCAGCCATATCCATGATCTTCCTCAGAGATACACCCCTCCACCTAACATCAGCAACGCTCCAACCTGTAACACAGTGAAAATCCGAGACATACTCGAGGTCAACCAGCTTTTTCAGATCCTCATAGTTGAGCTCCAGCCTCCTCTCCACAAGCCCCTCGACTTTTAATTTATATTTCCCTATATCAACCTTCGGGATCCCAAACTCCGCATATATTATAAATCTAGGTATATATCTCTGCCCTGGAGGGACCTGTTTAGCCTGCACCTGATCCATCTTTCCTCCCCCTCATATTTTTCGTTAGACTTCGTCTAGCCTCAAACCTATCCACCTTGGAGGAGAGAAGCTCCCCTAGGTGGATAGGTTTGAGGCTACATCCCATGCTATTGCATGGTTTAGCCCTGCGCCTGGTTTTAGGCGCGTTACCCCTATCCCGCATATTGCGGGACTTGGGGATACGACTCAATAATATATATCTACGGTGGCTTATAAGCTTACTGACCCACTAGCCTTAAATTGCGAGACTTTCGGCTGTACTAAGCTATAAAAGCTCTTCTATTATAGTTGAAGAACTCTGTCCTCTAAGGTATAGAGAGAAGACATCTCCCGATCTATCTACAGTTCTACTATTTCTATGCTCTTCTTATTCGAAATATTGTTTATCAGTAGTAGCTTGTCATATGGATTTGATTCTGATGTCTCTTTCAAGATCTTCTCTTTTATGTATTGAATTATGTCACGGTCACCTGAGAGATCTTTAATATAAATCGGTTCTACACCCCAGAGTAGATGTGCCTGCCTATACAAATCTATGTTGTTTGTGATGAAATAGATTCTATGTTTTGGCTTATTCACAGAAATCATGGTGGCATTCTTAAGATTTTCGTCTATTATCACTATGGGAGCTTGCATGCTTTCAGAAAGCTTATAGATTCCATATGGAAACCTACTCTTCTTTCCAGTATTGGATGCAAGTTCTTTTGGTTCTAGGTCTCTATATATGATTTCTGGATCTTTTTCAGCTCTCTCTATAACCTTCTTTGCCCATTTAACAGCATCTATAGGATATATACCTACAGCAGTTTCGCCCGTTAGCATTATCCCGTCAACCCCCTGTGCTACTACGTTATAGAGATCTCCAACCTCAGCTCTTGTGGGAACCGGAGAGCTCATCATAGATTCAAGGATCTGGGTTGCAACTATACAAGGCTTTCCCATTTCACGGCATATATTAATGACTTTTCTTTGGATCGCTGGGATCTCTTCTAAACCTACATTCATCCCCAAATCACCTCTAGCAATCACAATTCCATCTGCTTCCTCAGCTATGGATTCTATGTTTTTAACCGCACTCATATTCTCTATCTTTGCTAGAATTTTCTGCTTTCCGCCTAAACTTTGTATCGTTTTCCTTACAACCCTAAGATCCTCAGGGCTCCTCACATGACTAGCGCCTACGTATGAGAAGCTATTTTCAATAGAAAACCTAAGAGCCTCTAGATCTCTCTCCCTCAGGATTTGAGAGCTCATCTCTTTACCTCTGATCGCAAGCCCTTTCCCGGATCTAAGGATCCCGTCGGTTAGTGCTATAGTCTCTACCCTTTCCCAGCTAGAAGATACAACTTCTAGTACTACTCTACCATCGTCGAGCAATATTATATCGCCTTCGTCAGCCAATTCGTAGAACTCGATATCACGTACAGGAATGCCATCTCCGGTGTTTGAAAACACGATCTTACTTCCTCTTTTAAACGAAAGCTCTCCAAAGTCGCCTAACCTTATGGAGGGTCCCGGAAGATCCCCTATTAGGCATATATAATCCCTTACCAATGCTTCTAGATCCCTTATGGCACTCACTATCTCTCCCCAGAATTTGGTCTCTCCATGAGCGAAGTTTATCCTCATACATCTAACACCTAATCTATAAAACTCCCTCAAGATCTCTTGGCTTTTGGATGATGGCCCAATAGAGGTTATTATTTTAGTTCTCAAGAGTCTTCACAATTAATAATTCACACCGGGGGATATTAGTTGATATGAGACTAGCTATAACAAGTAATTAATGATACTTATAGGAGTCGAAACGCAAGTGTTCACTTTCATTGGGCTTCTCTTTTCACCTCATTAACCTCTATCTAACCTATCCACCTATCCTTCGAGAGCTAGCCTTCCTAGAGCGTCTGACCCCCTTCTATCGATTTCCAATCCTACCCGCTGTACTAGGCGGGTTTGTGATCTCTACTTTTATATGCTTTCAACCCTACACTTTTTAGCTGTTCATCGGCTCCCCCCATCTATTCAGGTCTACATCTGTTATTTGAGGGACAGCACGGGGATTAGAGCTTTCTGAAATCTATTTTGATCCCCAGGATCTTGAAGACCCTCTTCCTTGTGTTGAACTTCCTAACCACGTCTCTATAAGCTTCCGAACCTGTATCCAGGGTATCTCAGCTTTCTATATCCGATCTCAACTATCTCTACGTCGCATAGCGAGCATTCAGAGGAGATCCCCTAGGATCTACTATTGCCAGCATGCTCTGTGCTTCATAGGATGCCAATCGATCTGTTTTCTAAGCCTTGCATAGCCCAATATAATAAGCCTTGTTCTGTGATCCTTTAATAATTTCCTGAGTGCCTCATAGCTATAACATCCTTTGGCTAGTTGGGCTTGGGTCTCAGTATCTTCTTAGATATCCGTAGCATCACTGTGCTCCTCCTATAGACAGGCTTCGCCTCCTTCTTTTTTACAATCGAAAATCTAGCTTTTCAGGGCAGGGATAAAGATCTATGAGCTCTATATTCTCTATCTCTATATGAAGAGTGGAGCTCCCCTTAGAGCGGGGGAGGGATTAGCTCTAACTTCAACCTCCTCAGTAGATAAGATACCTGTATCTTCTAACCTTATTTTCCCTAAGGGAGTTCTGTTTTATTGGGCTGGTATTTATCAAGCCCTCTTCTCCTGGCTTCATTAGCATCGGGCAGGGCTTTCATCGCCTAGTCTCATCATCTGAATCCACCAGCTGAGGGTTTGGCTTAAGGTTATAGGTGAGGCCTCTAAGATTAGGGTTAAGATTATCCTTAGGATATCTTTCACAAGCTATTTTAGGTTTCGTATTGATATAGGTAGCAAATTTCTCTGTGGCCCCTACGATACGGGTAGAGGTGAAAATCTAAGTAGGCTCATAGGGATATCTAGATCCTAGAACATGGTGGGGCATAAATACGATAAAGTTATGTGAAATTCGAATCCCCTTAGATAGCTTTTAGAAGCTATGACAAACCATGATTATATATTCAACGAGCTAGACATGATTCTCTAATTTTTAAATATGAGCAATCAAGAAAATCCTAGGAGGATAATGTGGTTGCATCTAAGCAGGTTATTCCTAGTATATCTCTCTGTAGCTGTTGTGAGAGCGGCTAATGCCGTGTTCATAGTGTCAATAGCCCTAACATATCCGGGGTTGAGCGCGGCTACAGTAGGCCAGCTATTGGCAGTTTACTCGATAGTTGAAGCGTTATCGGGCTTTCTATGTGGAGTCATATACGAGGTCCTAGGACTTAGAATTTCTCTTTTAATAGCATCAACTGTACTCTCGTTATCCTACGTGGCTATGGACGTAGCACCTAGTTTTTCATATCTACTTATATTTAACGCTCTTGCAGGGTTGTCCGCATCTATGATATTGGTTTCCTCTTTATCAGCTGTAGCTGAGGGGACCATGGGGATTAGTGCTGCTAAGAGGATCTTCGGTGTCGGCGGTTTTGAAGCATCAAACCTAGGAGGATATGCTGTGGGTTTCGCTTTAGCAGGGTTCTTAGAAATCTTAGGAATGCTAAGAGGATTTATGGTATCTTCTATACTGGCATTTGTATCGATTGTGACAAGCATATTCATAACAGTCGCTAGATCGGAGCTGAGGACAGGCTATAAAATTTATCAAGTTGATAGAAGATCTCTTTACCTAGTTCCTATGTGGTTTGGAATGGCAATGATTCTCGGGGTGGGCTTTCTCTCACCTAAAATACTAAGTGAGCTGAAGCTAGGGGTCTCAATACCATTTCTAGCTAATATATCTAACAGCTATATAGGTTCATTCGAAGATATAGGAGCTAACCCAAGCATCGGGCTGCTACTCATATTAGCCCTTCTAGGTGTTTCCCTAGGCATCATGATAGGCAGTATGATATCTGCGAAAATAGGTAAAGGGAGATCATTGATACTAGGCGCAGTATCCTTTCCTGCGGCGTTGATTACAGCGGGTTTTACATACGAGAATCTTTTATTATATCTGCCACTAATAATAATTATAGCTATACCTGCCCTCTCTATTCCCCCGACACTGATAACACTTCTAGCCGATTATACAGATGAAAGCAGACGGAGAGGACCTTCTTCAGGTATCTACGTAACAGTTCTCGGTATAGGCATAGGATTGGGCGAAATCCTTGGTGGGAAGATCTTTGACTTATATGGTCTCAAAATATTGACGATTCTTCTAGCCTTGCTCTTCTTAATTTTATCGTTGCCAACAATAATATATGTTAATAAAGCTAAAGTTAGCATCCTTCCATCCTAAAAGAATTAGACTTTTAACTGTCAAAAGCCTTATGCTTTTTGATGATTAGCAGTTCGAGGATGCTGAGGATGCCAGGGAATTCTCTCTATAAAGCTTCTCATAGAATAGGGCATCCAGCTGTATCGAATCAGCGATCAACTTACAACTCGCAAAACTATAACCTAAAGCCTATATAGATAATTAAAGTCCAGAACTCTGATACCTTATGCTCATTTGATCTTCTCTATAACAATTTCCCTATCAGATATCTTGTTAACCACTTGTATCAATCCATATCTCAGAAACAGATCTATTGCCTCGTTAAGCTCCTTAACCTGGCTTTCTGAAGCACTTATTCTTATTTTATCGCCTTTTTTAACTTTTCTCAGGCTTGATAGTATTGCCGCTACAACTCCTCCGCATCTTTTGGCCTCCTTCTCTAGATCAAGTATTCTTGCTTCCAACATATTCCCTACCTAATTTTTATGGTAGCTAGAATGCTTATATTGATGTACTCTATAATAATTCTTGGTGAAGAGGCCAAGGCGCTTCTGAAAGAATGATGTAGAGCTCCGGTCTGATTACAACTGAAAGCCCCGCCCTGAAGGGCGGGGATGGTTTTATTTGTTTTCTAGGTTTTTGTTTTTGGAGGGGCTCTATGGCCTCTGGCGGTGAGGATTTGCTAACCCTCTCGATTGGAATGAGGGTTAGTCCCGAGCCTGGGGCTATAGAGCTCCTCAGGAGATACAATGTTGCTCTCAACTATGCTATAAACAAGATCCTGGGCCTTGTTTTGAGGAGCATTGGGAGGGTTCATAATGCTCTATACAGAGAGCTGATGGAATAGTTTGGGCTTCCATCCAGGGTTGCTATTGACTGCTATAGGGATGCCCTTGCAAATGCAAATGCTTGGAGGAATAATCCTAGGAGGAGGCCTAGTTAGGAAGCTATCAATGCTCCTACATCCAGGATCGGGGTATAGGGTGAAAGATGGCTATGTGGAGATCATAAGAGGGGTTAAACTTAAGATCATCGGCTGGGATAGGAGATATGACCAGTATGAAAATGGAGGGGCAAGGCTAGTCTATAGAGGTGATAGGATGATGCTTTGGATATCAAAGAAAATACCCAAGCCACAGCCCTACCAGCCAAGAGACGCTATAGCCGTAGATATCAATGAAAAGAAGATAGTATATGGAGATCACGTGATCAATGAGGAGAAAGACACCGAGATCGATGAAGCACATAGGTAGAAGAAGTTTGCCGAGAATCTCCAGAGGAAATACCCATTAGATATCCTGTATGGAGGAGAAGAGGGATCCTGAATAGAATAACATCCTATCATGGGAAGTCTAGGAATATATTGGAGGACTGGGCTAGAAAAACATCTCTTGAGATAGTGAGGCTTGCTAAGAAGCTTGGATATGCAGTAGCTAGAGAGGATCTCACAGGGCTGATAAATTCTCTGAGGAAGATAAAGAACAAGGATCACAGGATGAGACTCATCATAATGAGCTATGCTAGGC